>SKIS01000014.1 GCA_007116295.1 Candidatus Woesearchaeota archaeon
AATCATAAAACTTCCCTTACTTATATACTCTCCTGACTTAGCATGCTTAGTTACTTGCTGGGGAGTTACATAAAAAACTTCTGCTGTCCTCAAATTGTTTTGCCAAGCTTTGCTATTACTAGCAGTAAAAACTGCTGCCTCTTGCAAAGTTCTTTCTCCTATCTCTTTTCCTTTTTGACTTTTAACAACAACAAAAGGGCTTCCAGGAGAGTCTGTATGAAAAACTAAATCTTTTTTATCAATATATTTTTTTACTAATTGCTCGTTAGAGTCTGCGTCTTTGCCTCCAACAACTAAGAAGTCTTCTGAGGAAAAAAACCATTTATATTCATGATACCAATTATTATGTTTAGGCTTGAACTTTTCTTTAATTTTAGGAATCTTAGTTTCTTTTTCTTTTTGTAAGGTGGCTCTTTCAACTGCTTTCTTTGCACCTTCAAGTTTTTTCTTAGCCTTCTTAGCTTTATCGTAGTAATCCGAAGCGTTTTCTTCCAAAGTTTTTTTCAAATCTAATTTAATTTTCATTTTACTAACAATTCACCCTTGATGGCTGTAATATTTTATCAGGACAAGCATTTTGAACAGAAGGTACTAACTTTAAAGATAATATGTTCCCAGGGTGACTATAAGTTGCCCTAAACGACTCTCTAGGCCTTACTCTGCTTTGAGGTATGGATACCGTTTCGCTACCCGAGCTTGTTTCTATTTCTATGCTAAGAGAAGTAATAGTGGTAGTACCTGTGTTTCTTATATCCACGACTATTTGTCTCCTGACTGCATCATAGCAAACAGGACTATTTGAAGCAGCCCTTAAGTCTATATTTTCACAAATAGGCTCACTTGTCCCCATACGTTCAACTATGCTAAAACCAACAGATAATACAGCTACCGCTAAGCTCAAAATTAGGATAAGTGTTATCATAGGTGATAAATGGCCAATTTTATTCATTATTACAAAAGAAAAGATATAAAAGTATTTATATAAACATTTCGTAATAATAAAAAGAGGTCCCTCAAAATGTTTATGAACAAAGCACAAAGCTCTACTGAATTCCTTATAATAGTGGCTATTTCTATGGCTCTTTTAGTTCCTGCGAGTATAATTTTTATAAACTATGTCCAAAGTAGCACTTCTCAGGTCTCAGCTAACCAAATAAACGTTTTAGGAACAGAAATAATGAACAAAGCAGAAGAGATGTATTTAGTAGGTGAAAATTCTTGGACGACCATAGAAATTAGCTTTCCATCAGTATTTGCTAATGCTTCTGTGAATTCAAATTCTGACTTGGTATTTAACTACGAAACGCAGTCTGGTGTCAGTCAATTAGTTTATTTCTCTCAAAGATTTAACATATCGGATGGAGGAGATTGCGCTACTTCCTGCGATTTAAACTTGACCCCTGGGATAAACAGAATAAGAATTCAATATGATGAAGGTATGATAAATATAGTAAAAACATGAAATCAAACAACAAAGCGCAAACATCGGTGGAATTCATGATATTACTAGGATTCACAATAGTTGTCGCAGCGGTACTGATAGGTGTATTAGAAACAAATCTTTCATCAACACAAATTCAAAGAGATCAACAAAGAGCAGACGAAGTTTTCTCTATATTAATGACTGAAATAGAATTCGCAGATCAAACAAGACCCACTTTTCAAAGACAATTTTATATTCCTTTCAATATCGGTGGGCAAGAGTATGACATAAATATAATTGACAGGCAAGAAGTTGTAATAACTTATAACAACAAACAATATGTATATTTTTTACCTCAAAGAGTTGAAGGGGATGTCGCGGTAGGAAATAACTTAATAACAAAAGAATGTTTTGACGTGAATTGCGTTATTACCCTACAATCAATTGAGCCAGAAGTTACTCAGGCTCTATGGGGAGATATAGGTGGGAATATAGGATACCAAACAGATATAATGGATATTCTCGATGCTTTACTAAATAAAGATTTGGTTTATTGGGAAATAGGAGATGACTCGGATAAAGGGTTTGCTATATCGGGAAGTACATTAGTTGTTGGCAATATATCTGGACTAAAGTAAATATTTATTAAAGAAGAAATATTTATAAGAGAAAGAAAATTAAATTAACTAAAAACATATAGGAGGGAAACAATAAATGATTGGCGCAACAGAAATTATAATTATTTTAGCAGTTATAGTATTCTTATTTGGCGGAAAAAGAGTTGTTGCTTGGGTTAGAAACCTAGGAGAAGCTAAAAGAGAATTTGACAAAGAATTCAAAGGCGAAAAAAGTGAAGAAAAGCCAAAGAAGAAATCAACAGCAAAAAAAGCTTCAAAAGCAAAGAAGAAGTCTTCACCTAAAAAGAAAACTTCTGCTAAAAAGACAAAGAAGAAGTAACTCTAAAAAGACTATAACGTCTTTTTACTTATTTTTTAAACATGAAAGAGATGACGTTAGCTCAGCACTTTACTGAGATGAAAAACTACTTGAAAAGCATAGGTTTATTTCTAATTTTTACCTCAATAATAATATTCTTTTTTTCAGAATACTTAATACTTCAACTACTTTCTTACTATGGTTTAGAAAACATTATTGTAACTTCTCCAACAGCCTATATACTTATGAAATTATATTTATCTGTAATTTTGGGTTTAATAATAACTATTCCTTACTTCATGTACAAACTCAACAAATTTTTAGCTTTAAAACAAAAAAACCTAAAAAAAGTAGTTTTATACTCGGCGATATTGGCCTTTTTAGGAGCAATTTTTGGTTTTACAATTTTTTCTAAGTACACAATAGAGTACTTTTTAATCGTGCCTGAAATGATAATGCCTATGTGGACTTTAGATAGCGTTATAAAATATGTGCTTTTCATAACAGTTAGTTTTGCTATTATAGCTCAATTAATACTAATAATTCCTTTACTTGTAAAAAATAATATAATAAAAAAATCAACTCTCAAAAATAGTAGAGGGGCAATATTTGTAGGATTACTAATTTTAGCAAGCATATTAACACCTCCTGATCCTTGGACACAAATAGCTATGATAATACCTATGTATGCGTGTTTTGAGACAGGTATATTGCTAAGTTAAAGTTTTCGTAATATTTTTATACTTCGTTTATACATATTAAACTAATGAACGAAAACCCTTCCCCAAATAACTTAGTTAGTTCTAACTTTTATCTAGTTTTAACTACGTTATTAATATTAACAGTAGTACTAGTTCTAAACTCGTTTTCTTCTCAGGTAGTAATGGCTCAAAGCATTAGCTCACAAAGCTACGCTAGCATAATCTGGGGAGACATCGTTGGAGATATAGCAAACCAAGAAGACTTAATGGCTATAGTAGAAGATAAAGTTGTAAAAGGAGATACAATAGAGCTAGATAATTCAGGTTTGGGCGTTGCGATTAGTTCAGGAAACTTAGTTATAGGTGATGTAAGTTGATGAAACTAGATGATGTGTGGTCAAAAAAAATGACTAGGAAAGACTTTTTGAAATTACTTAGTTTAGGATTCTTAGTTGCACTAATATTCAATAAAGAAATGATAAGCAACATGATTAATAGTGATGACATAATAATAAACGGAACTAAGATAGGTCAAATAAAACGCTAATAATATAAATGATTACTTCTAAAAATAGTAATATGAATCAAAATTTTGGGTTTGGTCAAAACAAGCTTTCCGGTCAAGAAAATGACGAGTTAATAAAAAAACTTGCGGACGTAGCTTCAAACCTAAGAATATTAGAGGACAGGTATGGGAATTTAAGGCGGAAAACTCAACTCACAGATCAAGTTTTAATAGATGCTCAAAGAAACTTTAGCAAAGAGAAAAGAATAATAAATGATGAAATAACAGAAATAAAAGAGTCTTTATTTGAAATAAAAAACAAAATAGGTGCTATGGGTGACGAGCTAGAAAACTCTGTTTCAATGAATGATTATTTGGTTTTAGAAAAATATTTAGAGCTTTGGAATCCTATAAAATTTGTTACGAGAAAGCAACTTAATGATTATTTAGAAGAAAAATTTAAGAAGTAAAACATTATATTGATAAAAAAGAGGTATAAAAGTGAATGCGAGTCAGGTAAGTTTACCAATAGAAAAAATTAGTCAATTAAGAAGCCAAGGTATGGATAATAATTCTATAATGCAAAATCTAAAGCAGCAAGGTTTCACTTCTTCACAAATATTTGATGCTATGAACCAGTTAGATATGAGAGGCGGCCAAGAAAGTGATGGGGAAATGGAAGTGCCAAGGCCTCCTTCTCCTCCAAATGAAGGTTCAGAAGTTCCAGTTCCTGCTCCTAGCTATACTGGTCAACAAAGTACGGATATTCAACAAAATCAATCTAATGAAGTTTCAGTTTCAAACGAGGAGCTAATAGAGTCAATCATTGATGAAAAATGGGAAGATCTTCTTTCTGATGTAACTAAAATCATTGAGTGGAAGAACTCTGCTAACTCTAAAATAGTGGAATTAGAACACAAATTCGATGCTCTAAAAAACGACTTTGATAAGATTCATAGTGCGCTTTTAAGAAAAATTGATGATTATGATAAAAACATAACTCATGTGGGTGCTGAAGTTAGGGCGATGGAAAAAGTATTTTCTAATGTGCTTCCTGTTTTTGCGGAGAATGTTTCTGAGTTATCTCAAATAGCAAAACAACTAGGCTCAAGTAAATCTTCGAAGAAAAAATAATTTATTCTACGTCTAAATAAGTTCTAGTCATTAAAAATAATGTGAATACTCCTATGAGCATAAGTGCTACAAAGCCTAGAACAGAAGGGTGTGTTACTGTGTTTAAAACATTAGTTGCGAAATCATCTGTAGCTACACTCCTATCATTAGGATCTGCAGGCCCTGGTGCTGGAGCTGTAACTGTTTGATTTTCTGAAGGAGAAGTTCCAATACCTCCTGCTTCTAATGTGCTTTGTCCAAACACTCCTCCTAATCCGAATATTCCCAATACCACTAATATGATTATGACCCATGTTCTCATCTGTTGAGTTTTACCTGCTGTAAGGCTTTCTTCTTTTAGCCCAAACATCATTAGGATGAATAAAGCAAAGAAGCCTATGAATATAAAGGTAAAAAACCAAGGTGTTAAAAACAAGATTAGTGTGGTGGCTGCAGGATTTGCTATTGTTAAAACTGAAAAAGCAAACCCTATAAGTGCAGCTAAGCCTGTATTGTCTCCAAAAAAGTTTATTTTTTTAAGAAATCCGTATACGATTACAAAAATAAGTATCATAGCAAAAGCTATGGATACTAATTCAAATAATGTCACGTCTAATAGGCTTGTCATTTTTTTACGGGTCTTTTAGTAGTTCTTTCCAGATTTTACCTTTATCAGGATTGTCTTCTTTTTCTTCTCTGGTGATAAACCAGATTATTATTGCGAAGAATAATAAGAATACAATCAGTGCTTGAAACTCTGGATGATATAAGAATCTTAACCAGTGTGGTAATCTTGCAGTTGTCCAGCCAGAGGCTATTAAAAATATGCTTAATACAGATATTAAGCTAAGTCCTACTACCCATCCGCTAATCTTATCTGCTGCTAATTCTTTACCAAATATTCCTATTATAAGTAAAACCATGACTATTGCTACTGCTAATAATGATACTCCTGGCAGAGCGTTATTTATAATTTGCACGGGGTCCATGCCCATAGGGTATCTTCCTGTTACGCTAGGAACAACAAATCCCAGTCCCATAACTAATGCTATTATTACGTTGAAATTCTTTCTTGGTTTGCCATTTTCATCTTTTCCAAGTATCTTGGATTTTTGAAGTACAGCGTAGATAAGGGTGAAAACTAATAAAAAAGGCAAAACAACGTGCCAAACACCCATATTATCTAGAGTACTTATTATATATCTAAAGTCCCACATTTTCTTTTACACCTTCCTAATCTTTATCTTTACCGTTTCCTCCTGGTTTTTTATCCCAGGTTATGAAAACCATTAATCCTATTACTACAGCAACCAATAATATTGCTGCTATTGCTTCGCTTTGCCAAGCGGATTCTATGAAATTAATTATTATTTCTAACCATCCTAATGCATTCAAGAATATAAGTGTTATGGCTAAAAATGCTATTACTTGAAAAGTTGTAGCCCAATTTCCTTGAAGATAAAAAGGTTTATCTGTTTCTTCGCTAAAACTTCCAACAGCAAGTAAAAATGAGAATATTAATAGTATTATCAGCACAAAATTACTAATCACTTCACTGATTAATGCGACTAATTGAGTGCTGGCAACGACGAAAAACGCTGTAACGAAAGCTATCATGCTATTAAGATTCTTCTTGGTTACCTCGTGTATTTCTCCATCACTAGAACTCTTGTACTTATCTGTACCTAAGACCTTAGTTTTTTCTAAAAATGCAAAAATTAGTGTGAAAACGAGTAAAAATGGCAATACGGTATCAAATATACCTATCTCTTCCATAAACATTACTGCGCCACCTAATACTGATTCGCTCATACAAATTAATTCAAGGTTTGACTTTTAAATACTTTTTGTTTTCTGTCGGTAAAAAGGATTTGATTTTACCTAAAACTATTTAAATTGAGTATCAATACATGTTTTAAAGGTGATATTTTATGGTTAATAAAAAGGGAATTCCTTTAGCAGCCATGGAAAGACTTTTGAAAGCTGCAGGAGCACAAAGAGTTTCAGAGGACGCTAAGCACGCTTTGAAAAAAGCTTTAGAAGATTATGCTGCAAAAATAGGTGATTCAGCAATTAAGTACTCTGCTCATGCAGGTAGAAAAACAGTGAAAGCTGAAGATGTCAGCTTAGCAACCAAAGTCCAATGAGGTGAAAAAAGATGTCATGGATTATTTATACAATTATTGCTGTTGTGATTTTATTTGTAATAATAATTTACAACGCTTTAGTAAGACTTAGAAACCAAGTTGAAAATGCTTGGGCTCAAATAGATGTTCAGTTAAAGAGAAGAAACGATTTAATTCCTAATTTGATTGAGACAGTGAAAGGTTATGTTAAGCACGAGAGAAAAGTATTCAACGAAGTCACGCAAGCCAGAACTGCTGTTATGAATGCAGATAGTGTGGAAAAGAAAGCTGATGCTAGCAACATGCTGAGCAACACTTTGAAAAGTTTATTTGCAGTCGCAGAGAACTACCCTGATCTAAAAGCTAACGAAAACTTTTTACAACTTCAAGAAGAGCTTTCAGGAACAGAAAACAAGATTGCTTATTCAAGGCAACACTATAACGACATGGTTATGAGGTACAATACTAAAATAGAAATGTTTCCTCATAACATAGTTTCGGGAACTTTCAGGTTTAAACAAAGAGATATGTTTAAAACAGAGGAAGCCGAAAAGAAAAACGTTAAGGTAAGTTTCTAAGATGAAGAGAGTTCATTTCAACGAAGTTAGAAATAACAATATCAGAACTTTTTTTCTGATATTACTTTTTTTTATAATAATAATACTTCTAGGTTGGTTAATAGGGTTTTTGTTCGATAACCCATATGTAGGTATTGGATTTACGTTATTTGGAGGTATAATCTATACTTTGGTTGTGTGGTTTGCAGGGGGAAACATGATATTAAAAGTTGCGGGTGCTAAAGAGGTTTCTAAAAAAGAATATCCTCACTTGTATCACACAGTAGAAGGACTTTCTTTAGCTGCAGGCATTCCCACTCCCAAATGTTATGTTATAGACACTCCTGCTATGAACGCTTTTGCTACAGGAAGAGACCTAGATAACAGCGCTGTTGCTGTAACAACTGGCTTGATGAACAAACTAAACAGAGAAGAACTAGAAGGAGTCATAGCTCACGAAATAGCCCACATAAAAAACAGAGATATAAGAACTATGATGATGGCTGCTATACTGACAGGGGTTATTGTTTTACTTGCAGACGTATTGTTTAGAATGGCTCTTTTTAGTGGAGGGGGAAACAACGACGGTAGATCTAGAATGATAATACTCGTTGTTGCAATAGTATTTCTAATACTGAGTCCTATAATAAGTGAATTGGTAAAACTAGCCTTAAGTAGGAAAAGAGAGTATGCTGCGGATGCACAGGCAGCTGTTCTAACCAGAAATCCAAGAGGGCTAGCTAACGCTCTTAAAAAAATAAGTGGGGATGGCCATGAAACTCCTAACGCTACAGGCAGCACGGCTCACCTATACATAAGCAATCCTTACAACAAGAAAAGAAGATGGAAAAACTTGTTTAGCACACATCCTCCTACTGATGAAAGGATTAAAAGATTAGAAGAAATGTAGTTTCTTCACAAAACTTTTTTTATTTCGTTTAGTATTTTTTCAAAACACTTTTCTTTAAAGTCTCTAATGTCTTTAGCTTCAGCTATGCTTATAGTGTGTCCTTCGTATTTTGATTTATTTCTTGTTCTTCTAAAATTGTCTATATTTTTAATAGGTCTTTTTGTATTTATATTCATATTTTTTATGCAATTTAAACTGTCAATATGATTTTCAGGTTTAATTCCTATTAAATAGCAATATGCGTCACCTAATTGTCTGAAAGCTTCGTAGTAGTTATTAAAAATAGTTGTGGAAGAAATATTTTTTATTGTTAAAGTGTCTGTGTATTTTATTAATTCATTACTTGATTCTATTAAGCTTTTTGCTCTAAATTGGTCGGGTTTTATTTCTTTCATTTACTAACTTCTAAAAAGCCGCTTAGTATTATCCCGTTAGCAATACTGTTAAACAAATTGATGTCTATTTTTTCTTTTTAAAAGATGGTTAAGTTTACTTTAACTTCTTTATTATGGCCAAGTTTTATATTTTCAAATTCTTTTATACTTGTTTGTTTTCCTTTTATTTCTATTGCTATATCTAAGTCGCTTTTTTCCTCATTAGTGCTTGTGGCGTAACTTCCAAATAAAGTTATGCTTGAATAATTCGGATATTTTCCGACAATTTTTGAAACGATTTCGCTTTCATAAATATTTTTCAAATTGTATACTCTTTTGTATGTTTCGTTGTATTTGTGGTCTTTATTGCATGTAAGTCTGTAAGTTTTTCCTAGTATTTCTTTTTTCAAAAAACTTTTTTCTACTAAAGAATTAACTGAGTTAGTAAGCGTAGTTTTAGACATGGGTAAGTGGTTCAAAAGAGAATTTAGATTAATTCCTGTGTTTGGATTGTCAAAAAACCATTGTGCTACTTTTTCTTCATTCTTAGTCAAACTCATAATTATTGGTATTATAAGATACTATTTAAACTTTTTTAATACCTTTACTCAATCCTTTCTAAAATCATTTCATTTGTTTTTTTAGGATGTGCTTTTCCTTTTGTTAATTTCATGTCTTGTCCTACTAAGTATTGTAGTGCTTTTTCTTCTCCGGATTTGTAGTCTTCAACTGCTTTTTGGTTTTCTTTTAGAACTCGTTTGACTGTTTCTTCAATTAGGTTATCATCATTAAGTGTTTTCAAATTATTCTTTTCAACGTACTTTTTAACATCTATTTTTTTATCTCTCATCAACTCTAGTATTTCTTTAGCGATATTTTCGTTAAGAGTTTTTTTCTCAACTAATTCTATTAACTTTGAAAACTCTTTAGCGTCCAAAAAAGTTTCTTCAACAGCGTTATCTTCTAAAACTCTAAGAAGCTCTCTTCGAACCCAATAAGAAGTTATTTTTGGTTCACTCGTTGTTTTCTCAAAAAAGTCTGCAACGTCTTTTCTCATGCAAATAATATCTGCATCAACGGGGTCTACTCCTTTTTCAATAAAGTCTTTTATTCTCTCATCGCTTAGTTTTGGAAGCTTTACTCCTAAGAATTTTGAAACATCTATAATTGGGATGTCAGGTTCATAGATGTACGCGTAATCTGCTTCTGTTTCTTTTTTTCTCATAGAGTAAGTTTTTCTTTTTGCTGCATCCCATCCTCTAGTTTCATTTTCTACAACTTCTTCTTTTTGCTGTCTTCGCACTTCGTGTTCTATAACTGATTGGATGTCTTTAAAACCTGTAACGTTTTTAACTTCAACTCGTTTAAATCCGCTTTTTTCAACGCTAACATTAACATCTGCTTTAATAACGTCTTCTCCATTAAAAACTTCTAAGTATTGTAGATCTCGAAGTAATTTTTTCATAAAAGCTCTTGCTTGCAAAGAACTAGTTATATCTGGCTCAGTAACAATCTCTGCTAAAGGAGTTCCGCTTCTATTATAATCAATCAATGTCTTATTAGTTCGGGTAATACTGGCAGGGTCTTCTTCTAAATGCACTCTTTTTATTCGTATCTTTCCTTTTGATTCAAAAAAGCCATTTTCTCCTATTGGTTCTTCAAATTGTGTTATCTGATAATTCTTTGATAAGTCGGGATAAAAATAACTTTTCCGACTAAAAATAAGTTCTTCTCTTAGCTCGCAATTTAGTGCTTTAGCTATCAAAATGATTTTTTTAACAGCTTCTTTATTAGTAACTGGTTTACTCCCTGGGTGTCCTAGACAAACAGGACAAACTTGTGTGTTTGGAGAGGATTGTTTTGTTGAGCAACTACAAAATAGTTTAGATTGTGTGTTAATAGTTACGTGTATTTCTAATCCTATTTTAATTTTCAATATGCTCACCTATACTTAAAACTTTAAAATCTTCCAAGTGATTACCTGTTATCATAATTCCTGCAGGTAAGCCTTCTTTTTTCATAGGTATACTTATATGCGGGAAACCTCCTAGGTTTGCGCCTACAGTTAAAAGATCCATTTGATAAATAGCCAGAGGATCTAAATTTTTAACTTCTTCAAATCTAGGTGCTACCATGGGCATAGTAGGGTGTATTATAGCGTCTACTTCTTTGAAAACTTCTTTGTACTCATCTATTAATAAAGTTCTAACTCTCAAAGCCTTATCATAATATTGCTCTCTAAAACCTGCCATCCTTGCATAAGTTCCAAGAACTATTCTTCTTTTCGCTTCATCCCCAAAATACTCTGTTCTCACTTGCTTAAAATAATCATTATACTTCAAATTAGTGTTTCCTTCAACGCCGTACCTAAGTCCACTATACTTAGCCAAATTAGTACTTGCTTCACTCATAGCAATCAAATAATAGGTGGGTATAGAGTAATTCGCGTTCTTTTTCAAACTCACACTCTTAATTTTAACTCCTTTAGATTTTAGTTGGGAAATCGTTTTTTCAAATGCTTCTTTCACTTCTTTACTGGCTTCCAAATATTCTTTAGGAACTCCTAAAGTCATACCTTTTACCTCAAGTGATTTTTTTTCATAATCTTCTTCGTGTTTAATGCTCGTTGAATCTTTAAAATCCTGTCCTTGTATGATGTTCATCATCATTTTACATTCTCTAACTTTTCTTGACACTATCCCTATTTTATCCAGGCTATTAGCATAATCTATAAGGCCGTACCTACTAACAAGCCCATAAGTCGGTGTGTATCCAACCACTCCACAAAAACTTGCCGGATTAGCTATACTTCCTCCTGTGCTTTCAGCTATACTTATATGATTATCAAGATCTTTAACTGCTGCAGCGCTTCCTCCGCTACTTCCTCCGGTTACTCTGCTTTTATCTAGAGGATTTTGAGGTACTTTGTGTGTGTTTATGTTAAAGCTTCCAAACCCGAATTCGTCCATATTTGCTTTTGCTAATATGTCTCCTCCTGATGCTTTTATTTTCTCTATTACTGTAGCATCAAAAACTGGTTTGTATCCTTTCAATATTTGAGAGCCCGCAGTAGTTTCCAAACCTTTAGTGCAGATATTATCCTTTACACTTATGGTGTATCCTTTCAATTTACCTTTACAGGGCTTCACATCTTTGTTTTTTGCTAAAAAATAGTTCATTTTAATCTTGGTCCTAAAAAGTATTCTTTGTTTTTGTTTTTCACTAGAGATAATGCTTCTTCTCTTCGGAGTCCTTCTTTTATTTCGTCATCTCTTAAAGAGCCTTCTATTTTAAGAGGGTGTAGGGATTTAGAAACATTTTGAGTGTTTACCTCACTAATTTTTTTGAATGCTTTCAATATATTTTGCACTTCTTTTGCAAGCTTAGCTTCATCTTTCACATCTAACCTTGCCACTTCTAAAACTTTTTTTATTTCCATTATTTTCTTCGAATGCGTTGTTTTTATTTATAATTTTCCGATTATTTCCGGACATTTTACGGTTTTTAAGCCATATATTTTATAAATAGGAAGTTGCTTAGTATTAAACCCTGAGTAAAGGGGTTGTTGAAGAGCCTGTCTTAAGAACACATCACCACCTACAGGTTTCTTTCAACTTTCTTTTCCAAAGATTTTTATATTCGAATTCAGCTAACTTATTATATGATTCAAACAACTACTGATAATATACCTGGTTTTGAAGTTAAAGAAGTAATAGGTGTGGTGAGAGGCAACTCTGTTAAGGCTAAATGGTTTGGTGCGGACATAGGTGCTGCTTTAAAAAGTATTGTTGGTGGAGAGCTAAGAGCATATCAAGATTTAATGTCTCAAGCAAGAGAGCAAGCCATACAAGAAATGGCTAAAGATGCTCAAAAGTTGAAAGCTGATGCAATTATTAACATACGATTCACGACTTCTCAAATAAGCCCGGGCGCAGCAGAGATACTCGTTTATGGAACAGCGGTGCTTTTAGAGAAAAATGAAAGATAAAGCTCAAAAATTCTATGAGAAAAAGAATTTAATAGAAGAAGAATCTTCAAAGGAAAAGTTTGCTTACTATCTATCTTTAATAAGTTTAATATTTATAATAATACATCCCTTAATTTCTTTTAGCTTAGCATTGCTATCTTTTCTGTTAGCTATTGTAAATTACTTCTACTATAAAAAAAGCAAAGTATCTAGAAGAACTATATTTGTTTCGGCGCTGTCTATGTTTATTTCAATTATTATTATAGTGGTATTCTTATATTTTCTAGCAAGTTCAACTATTTTTGAAAGCATGGTGGATGTTTCTGTCAGCAAACAATAAGTTTTATAAAGGAGTATGGATTTCACTCTTTTACGTCCGAGTGATAAGCGTATAGGACTAGCAAATAATTTTTATGCTTGTTCTACGCAAATTTATGGAAAAATAAAAATGGCAGAATTCAAACACATTGTAAGGGTGGCGAACACAGATCTAGATGGTAATAAAAAAGTTCTTTATGCTATGAAAAAGATAAAAGGTGTTGACGTAATGTTTGCTAATGCAGTTCTTTCTGTCGCAGGCATTGATAAAACCAAGAAAGCAGGTAACTTAATCGATGCAGAAATAAAAAAAATGGACGAAATAATTCAAGATCCTATAAAACACAATCTTCCTGATTGGCTTTATAATAGAAGAAAAGACTATGAATCTGGCGAAGACGTACACTTAGTAGGTCCTAGCATAAAGCTAACTAAAGAAGATGACATCAAGAGAATGTCTAAGATTAAATCATATAAAGGTCTAAGACACCAATGGGGTTTAACAGTTAGAGGGCAAAGAACTAAATCTAACTTTAGAGGGAACAAAGGTAAAGTAGCTTCAAGAAAGAAATAAGGTTTAAAAAATGGGAGATCCTAAAAGATTAAAAAATAAATATGAAACGCCGGTACATCCTTGGCAAAAAGAAAGACTTGAAAAAGAAAAATCTCTCGTTCAGCAATACGGTCTTGTTAATAAAAAAGAAGTTTACAAAGCAGAATCTAGAGTTAAAAAATTCAAAGACATAGCTAAAAGTCTTCCTGTTATGCAGCCAAAACAAAGAGAAGTTCAAAGAAAACAATTATTCGACAAATTAAAATCATACAACTTAATACAAGAAGAATCTTTAGATAATGTCTTAGGTCTTCAAGCAGAAGCACTTTTAGATAGAAGACTTCAAACAATGCTTTACAAGAAAGGACTTGCTAGAAGCGTTAAGCAAGCAAGGCAAATGATAACTCACAAACACGTATCTGTGGGTGGTAAAAAAGTCACTGCTCCAGGATATTTAGTTAAAGTGAAAGAAGAAAACGAAATTTCTTTCCATGAAGGATCTTCATTTGTTGACGATTTACATCCTGAAAGAATTGATCTTCAGTTGAAAAAAGAGCAAGAAAAACAGGAAGCTAAGGAGAAAGCTCAAAAGAAAAAAGAGCAGGAAGAGAAAGCAAAAAAGCAAAAAGAAGCTCCAAAAGAAGAAAAAAAGGAAGAAAAATCTGAAGAAAGTAAAAAAGAGCCAGAGCAAGAAGAG
>SKIS01000021.1 GCA_007116295.1 Candidatus Woesearchaeota archaeon
ATTATAAATAATCATATTCATTTGAAAGAAAGATGAGTAAAAAAAGAGGCAAAAAGACAAAAAAAAGCGCTAAAAAGACACATATAGATATTTCTAAGCCTTTAGTTTATTTTGGAGCAATAATACTAATTTTGCTACTGCTAGCAGTTGTTATAGCCGCATTTAATGATTCTCCAGCTTATGAAAATGATAGACCTCTTTTTCAAATAAACGGAGAAATAGTTTATGAATCAGAATTTCTAAAAGAACAAAGAATCTCCAGTACCTTAGGACAAGGTGTTTCAGGGCAAAGACTTGCTCTTCAATTACTTTACCGAAAAGCACTTTTACAAGAAGCTCAAAGACAAGGAATAACCCTTACCATAAGTGAAACTGAAAGAAGATTGCAAGAAAGAATAGAAATAACAGGAGCGGATAAAGAAAATTTCTTAGAATCTCTTGCAAAACACAACATAGAATATGAGTTCTTTTTAGAGCAACAAAGAGAGCAATTCATAATAGAGGATCTTGCTAGTAGCAATTTCGAGATAACCGTTAACCCACAAGAAATAGAAGAGTTTTACGAAGAAAACAAAGAAGTGTTTGGCGGAGAATCTCTAAGTAGTGTTAGTAGAATAATCGAAGACTATCTTATCACAAGACAATCTAATGAAAAAATAATGCTATTAGGACAAGACTTACTTTTAGCAGCAAATATAAGTTTTTATGACTCTTCTCTAGAGCCTCAAAGTATAAACTTAGTTGGATGATTTAATATTCTTAAAAGTTACTGCGGCTTTAACTAAACCTAAAAACAAAGGATGAGGATTTAAAGGTCTAGATGTGAACTCAGGATGACCTTGAATTCCTAAGAAGTAAGGATGATCTGTTCTTTCAATAACTTCAACTAAACCTTCTTTGTTAAATCCTGAAACAGAGAGTCCTTTAATAAATAAATCATCTAAGTAATCAGGATTAACCTCGAATCTATGCCTATGCCTTTCAGAGACAACTTTTTTACCATAAAGACTTTTAGCTTGACTAGTCGGTTTTAATATTATTTCTTGCTCACCAAGCCTCATAGAACCCCCATAGTCTTTTTTATTCATCACAGGCTTTTGATTTTCTAGAAGAGTAATTACTGGTTTAGGAGTTTTAGGGTCAATCTCAGAAGTGTTAGCTTTCCATCCTAAAACATTTTGAGCATGCTCAACCACGCTTAGTTGCATTCCGTAGCAAAGGCCAAGGAAAGGAGTTTTATTTTTTCTACAAAATTTTATTGCATCAAGCTTGCCTTTAATGCCACTGCTACCAAATCCTCCTGGAACTATTACCGCGTCCAGATCATGAACATTTATATCCTCACTACTTTGAACAAATATTATTTGACCCTTAACTTTTTCTTTTTTACAAGCATGATTAACTGCTTCAATAACACTAACATAAGAGTCTGCTAAGCTGTGATCTCCTGTGGCAAAGTATTTTCCAACTATACCTATTTTTATTTCTTTTTTTTCTTCACCACGAACATAATCCTTGAATACTAGCTTTGCTTTTTTAGGTTTTAAACCAAAGCTTTTTTGTAATTTTGTCGAAATGTCTTGTTCTTCAAGTATTCTAGGAACATCATATATTGAAGAAGCATTTGGGCAAGAAAGTATATTCTGAGGCTCAGCTCCACAAAATAAACTTAGTTTTTCTAGTCTCACATCGTCTATTTTTACTTTGCTTCTTCCCACTAAAAAATCTAATGTTAGCCCCAAGCTATTTAGCGCTTTAACGCTATGTTGAGCAGGCTTTGTTTTAAGTTCTCCAACATGATCAGGAAATAATAAATAAACCACGTGCATAAGTCTAACTTGATGCGTTCTTTTTAGAAGTTTTACTGCCTCTATGAAAGGAATATTTTCATAATCACCAACAGTCCCTCCTATTTCGACTATTACAAAATCTGTGTCAAAGACTTTCAGTCTTCTAAGAATTTCTCTTGGTATTTGATTCATTAACTGAACACATTTACCATCATACTTTAAGCTTCTCTCATTTTGAATAACTGTTTGATAAACACTTCCAGAAGTCATAGAAGAGTGTTTAGTCATGTCTTGATGTAAAAATCTTTCATAAGTCCCAAGATCTTGATCTGCCTCTAATCCGTCTTTAGTCACAAATACTTCTCCGTGTTCAGTAGGTCTCATAGTACCTGCATCTACGTTTAGATAAGGATCTATTTTTATCATACTAACACTATAACCACAACTTTTTAGAAGACAACCAATACTGCTACTCACAACCCCTTTGCCCAAACTGGAGATTACGCCCCCTGTGACGAATATATACTTAGTTTTTTTGTCAGGCATAATAGTCATTAAAAGAACTTCTTTTTATACTTTATTATTGAGAAACATATATAAAGGAATAACGAAAATAGATTAAGCATGAACAAAAATTATTTTGCACTACCCCTATACTTAATAATTGTATTCACATTATTTTTATTTACTCAAGCAAGCCTACATCTAATAATAATAGGAACTCTGCCTTTGTTAATATTCTTTTTAGTCATTCACAACATGCACCTTATTGATGATTCAAAGCAACTCTTAGTAGGGATAAGCGTTGCTCTACCCTTACTTTTTTTAGGTATTTGGCTGGCAAATGTTCCTTTACTTAAAAATATGGAGATGCCTCTTCTTTTATCTCTTCAATTTTTATTAATGTTGTTTGTAATAGGAGCCATGACTTTAGTTAGTAATTTTCACAAATGGAGAAAGCCTTCTCAGACTATAACAAAGAAAACTTTATTTACAAATATAAAGAGCTTGATAGATAAATCAAAAGAAATAAATTATGCTATTGGAAGAGTTTATAGCGATAAGCATGGAGGAAGCGAAGAAGTTAGGGACTTCTTACATATACCTCGAGAAGAATATCACTTATTAGAAAAGTATTATACAGGTAAAAAAATAGATGATGATTTGCTTTTAATAATAAAAGCCATACATTTAGAAGCTGCTAAGCTTGTAAAAACAGAAAAAGACTTATTTGGAGGTAGAAAAGTTTCAGTTATAAATTTTTTACAAGAAAAAGATAAAAAATATTTAAAAAGGTATCAAAAAGATATAGTCGAAATCTGTGTTAAGATCGAGAGGTATTTAGAAAATTGAGCTTTAAAAAAAAGTTTTATGTATGGGCTTGCTATACGTTAATATCCTTGATTTTGATACACTTACTATTGACTAATGTTTTAAGTTCAAGCGTTAATACCATAGTTCCAAACGTTATAGAAAGCGTCTACGAATTTGGTTCTGATGAAATAAAAGAAGAAGTAGATGAAGCAATACAAGATTTATGCGAAGATATGCTTAACGGAGGAAAAATAAATAATATATGCGACCCCACTCATCAGCAAGAACTCGGAGCTCTTTGTCAAAGCATAGAGAATGAGGAAGAAGTAGACCCTGAACTTTTAGAAAGCTGTGAGGCACTTGAAAGTGGAGCGCTTCAAAATCTGTGTGATGTAAAAGAAGATCATGAAGAAAGTTGCCAGCTTTTTTTAGAAAACGAACTTGAGCCAGGAGAGTTTTTAGGACAACACTTTTCTTTAAATGCTCAAGAAGCACCAATTATCCACAGCAGTCCAGCACAAACAGTAATACTCCTTTTAGTAGCAGCGTTTTTACTTTACGTTCTTTACTTTGTAAGTGATAGTAATTTACTATTTTTAAATAAAGTAGGTAAAATGCTCATAACATTATCTCTTCTAATCCTTATACCTTTTATATTGGCAAGTGCTTATATCAATACAACGAATTTTGATACTAGTCCCTTATTAGAATACATGGTGCTTCAAGAAGATAATGGACAAAACCCTGCGTTTTCACTACTACCTATATTTGTGGTGAAGATGTATGACGTTGAAGTTCTTTGGATAGCTTTGATAGTGTTCTTCTTAGGTTTAAGTGCTAAGTTAGCAACCCAGTATTTAGAGTAGGTATTTGTTAAATAACACTATGAATGAGCAAACTGATAAAAATATTGACGAAACAAATATTATGTTAACACCAAAAATTATGAGGTTGGAATCTACGTATATGAATGCTAACAAAAGCATGAAGAATGCTAGCATAAGCAAAGCAACTTCTTCTAAGTAATCCTTGTTTTTTGATTTTTTAAATCTGGCCGTGTCTAAGTCCTCTTTTATTAAATAGTTTGATCTGAATAAAAACTGTATGTTCAAAGGAATTTTTTTGTTATGAAGAGCCCTTTCTATTTTTGTTATTATATAACTCGGAGATTTGCCAGAGAAATTAGTTATTTCTTTTCTAACAATATCACTGTAAGGAAAGATTTTTGCGACCTCATCGTTTTTGTTTTCATTTAACAACTCGTAAATTTTTTTTAACACAAAGTTTTTTTTAGGTATCGCAAAGTATTTTTTTTCTTGTTTAGAAACAATTGTTTGATCAAAAACAATTTTATCTATAGGATTTTGATATTTTAAAAATTCCAATTCTTCTACGTATGAAATGTTGTTTTTCTTGCAAATAAATCTTATAATTGCTAAATCTTCTTCTATAAGAGGGCTTTTTTCGTAATCGTAGCTCATCAAGCCTCTTCTACTTAAAATAAATCCTAGTTCGTTAAAATAACTACCCATTTTTTTAAAGTAATCACTTAAACGATTAAAATTTAAAGACTCTCCCGTGAATAAACCCTCCACTTTTAGTTCTTCAGCAATCTTTAAAGCCTTCTTTAACCTCTTATTCATATTGTTAATAAAATGTTTTAGTTATTAAATTTTTAGAATCTGAAAAATCTGTAACCGAAATTGGAAGATTCATAATTTACTAAAAATAACCCTATAACTATTAAGAGTATGCCCAGTACTAATCTAAAAAAGGCGATTAAGTAGTCTATCATAATTATTAGACCTACTATTATTAATAAAGCTCCAATTAAAGGATAAATGTATTTGCTGAGGTTTCTGTTCATTTTTACTATTGTTGGTTTCATTTTGTTATTATCACTGGTTTTTCTTTTACTATAACTGTGTGTTCAGCTTGACTCACCATATCTTTATCGGCTAAAGGAGGATGATGTATTAACATATCCTTTGTATCAAGTTCTCTTAGCGCAAAACTAGTTTTTCCTTTGCCAAACTCATTTATGAGCCATCGAGAGGTAAAAGGAAGTCCTTTATAAGTTTTTATTTTGCGTAATACTTGGCGAGTGATTTGACTTCTTACAGGTTTTTCATCTCTTAAAGTGAAAACTGTGCAATTACCACTTTCTTTAACCATTCCTTCTCCTTTACTAGCGAAAGGTTCTACTGCTATTACTTGTCCTTCTTGAAGTTCAGCATCGCTATTAATCTCTACGTTAGGTATACTGGGAGGCATGTGTAATTTGTATTTTCCAAGTGTGTGACCCGACAAATTTCTAACTGGAGAAAATCCTCTTCTTGTTATTTCTTTTTGTATGCAAAGACCTATCTCCGATATTTTTGTTTGCGGAGTGAATTTTTTTAAAGCTTCATTTAACGCGCTTTGGGATGCCTCTACTATTTCTTTATTATCTCCAAGATCTACTGTTTGTGCGTTATCAGCTAAGAAACCATCAACACAAGCCCCACAATCCAGTTTTATTAGCTGCCCTTCTTTTATTTCTTCATCATAATCTTCGCTGCATTGATGAGCCGCTATGTTATCTACACTTATTTGCGCTGGAAAAGCAGGTATTGCTCCTTTTGAAAATATGTATTTTTCAACGTCATCAAGTATTTTTGCTATGCTCCTTCCAGGTTTTATTTGTATTAAACCTTTTTTTAAAGCATCTCTAGCTATTTCTCCAGCTTTTTTTTGTTTGTCCATAATCTTAATAGTAAGTTTTTGTTGTTTTAAAAGTTGTTGTTTTAACCAAAGATTTTTATTTAGCTTAACCTTACACATCTTTATGATTCATATTCCAAAAAGAGAACTCTATGAGTTGTTAAAAGCTTGGGGAGCCATAGCTTTAGCTTTCGGATTAGTTCTTCGACCAGTTTTTGATATGAATTTTGGTTGGGTAATAGTTATCTCAGCCATAACTGTAGGAATAGGCTTTTTGATTCATGAACTCGCTCATAAATTTGCTGCTAATTATTTTGGTAAAGAAGCTTTTTTTAAAGCGGACAATAACATGCTTATATTAGCTGTTTTGATGGGTTTTATAGGGTTTGTTTTTGCAGCTCCAGGAGCCGTTTATATAAGAGGACTCATAACTAAAAGACAAAATGGAATAATCAGCATAGTAGGACCTATTTCTAATTTGCTTTTGGCTTTTTTATTCGTACCTTTCATGTTTTTAGGAGGTTTCTTGTTCATAATAGGAATTTATGGATTTTTTATTAATTCTTGGTTGGGGTTGTTTAATATGATACCTGTTTGGCAGTTTGACGGAGCAAAGATTTGGAGATGGAACAGGTTGTATTATGTCATGTTAACATTTGTTTTATTGGTTATGAGCATCATAGGAGGTTTAATGATATGAAGTGTGGAGAATGTAAAGAGAAGATAGAAGAGACTTTTCTTGGTAAGATAAAAGGAACTTACATAAACAAAGTTCCTGTTTGTAGTGAGTGTCAAAGAAATCTTCTGAAAAAAAAATAGAAATAATTATAAGTTATGAATGTCTAATAAATGTGAGGTTTATGAGCTTAAAATTAAAAGTTTATGAAGACGAGCAAGAAGTTTTAAATAAACCTATCACTCTTGTTTCTCAGACACCTTGGCTTTATTTCTCTACAGACTTTTTAACTAACACTTATTGTTTGGATCCTGAGAGAGTGCCCGAAGATATAAATACCATATTAGCTGAGTTTAACAAACCTTTTGCAGATGTTGATAAAGACATAAATTATTTTTCTCCTTTAGAGGGATATTTGAATAGCTTACTTCAAGATTTCAGTCCTCAAGAAAATAATTTTAACAGGGCGTTTAGGTTAAGTCAAGGAAGCATAGATGCTTTGAACATCGGAAAAAGAGTTGACTTTGATGAAAATATAGTAACCATGATTTTCCCTACTTATTTGGCTGCAACAAAAAACGAAGGTTACAAAATAAGACCAAGACTTAGAAGTGTAGATCAAATAATACTTTATGAAAACGCAAGCACACCTTCACTTATTTTACCTACAAAGAGATCTATTAAATTCATAAATAACAATGAAAGGCGAGAAGGGAAGTCATACAAAAATATTTTTCCAGAAGACAGACTTGGCCTAGTTCAAAATTAAAGGCATAACATCAACAACGCCATTTATTATGAACTGAACCGCTATGACTGCAAGTATCAATCCAAATATTTTAGCCATAATCATTTTTCCTGTTTTTCCAAAGAAATCTACTAATCTATTACTGTTAGTCATAGCAAAGTAACAAGCTACAGCTATTAGTAAAATAGCAGTTAAGAGTATAAAATAATCCCACCAAACACTTATTTCTGAACTAAGTACCATCGTTGTAGCTATAGCCCCAGGGCCGCTTATAAAAGGAATGGCTAAAGGTATTATGGCTAAGTTTTCACTATCCATCTCGTTGCCTTGGTGATGCTCCTCATCGTGTTGAGTTCCGCTTTTTAGAGTTTTCATCGCTATGCCAAATAGTATTAGTCCACCCGCAATCCTAAAAGCTTCTATAGTAATTGAAAATAATGAAAAAATTAATGTTCCAAAAAGCATAAATGAAACCAATACTCCTACAGCAACAAAAACCGCTTTTCTAGCAACTGATTTTTTTTCTCTTTCTTTTGCAAAAGGTAAAAGAGATGCGAACATAAAAGAAGTTGTTAAAGGATTTATTATAACAAATAAACTAGCTAAACTCAATAAAAAAAATTGTAAAATTGTTAATTCAGCCATTGATTAAAAATCTATATATGTTATATAAAAATGTTACCTTTTAAAGAACCTTTTGTGTAAAAATACCAGTATAAAAGTTAGTAAAAATCCTGAAAAAGCCATAACAGGTATTGTCATAAAGCCATAAGATAAATTATAAATAAAGCTGCAATCAAGAGCTCCACTACAAATTAAGGAGTCTCTTATTTGAACACCATAGTGATATGCTGCAATAAACATTCCTATAACTGAAAGAGGCGCTATGTAATAAAAAACGTTTTTATCTTTTCTGATTATAGCAACGAATGTTATTATAGGTAATACATACATGAATATTCTTTGATACCAACATAAAGGACACGGATTAAATCCCATTATTTCACTATAAAATAAAGAACTTAAGGTCGCAAATAAACTTACAATAAATGCTCCCCAAAGACTATAAGGACTTATGTTTTTAAAGAAGAGATTTATTTTTCTACTTTGCTTTTGAGGTAAAAATTTGTACCCTAAAAATAAGAATATGAACATCAAAGACGTAATGAGAGCTATTAGGGCCGATAAATTAATAAAATTTTCAATAACCGCTATCATTGTATGTTTGAGGTAAGTTAAAGTATTTATAACATTTTCTCCAACTATTGAAAACATTTATAAAGAAAACAGACTTTTTTTGATATACAAAAAATGACTGATTATAAAGCAGAAAACATTAAGGTTCTAGAAGGACTCGATGCTGTAAGAAAAAGACCTGGGATGTATATCGGAAGTACTGGTAAAAGAGGACTCCATCACTTACTACAAGAAGTTCTAGATAATTCTATAGATGAGGCAATGGCAGGACATTGTAGTAAGATTACTATAAAACTACAAAAAGACGGTTTTATAACTGTTGAAGATGATGGAAGAGGAATTCCAGTAGATGAACATCCCCAATATAAGATGAGTGCGTTAGAAGTCGTTATGACTAAGCTTCATGCAGGAGGAAAGTTCGAGAAAGATTCTTATAAAGTGAGCGGAGGACTACACGGAGTAGGTATTAGTGTTGTTAACGCCTTAACAGAACACTTACACGTTACAGTTCATAGAGATGGTAAAGAGCACAAAATGAGTTTTTCTAGAGGACAAGTAGTCAAGCCTTTTGAAGTAGTAGGAGATAGCGATAAAAAAGGCACAGTAATTAGTTTTTATCCTGATAAAGAAATATTTCAAGAAGGAATAGATTATGATTACAATTTAGTTCAATCAAGAATAAGAGAGTTGGCTTTTTTAAATAGAGGCGTACGAATAGAAATCCTTGATGAAAGAACAAACAAAAAAGACGAGTTTCAATATGAAGGAGGAATAATTAGTTTTGTAGAGTATATTAACAAAAATAAGAAAGGCCTACACACCCCTTTTTATGTTGAAAAAGAAAAAGAAGGAGTCACAGTAGAAATTTCTTTTCAATACACAGAAGCTTATAGCGAATCTGTTTTTTCTTTTGTAAATAATATTAATACTCATGAAGGAGGAACTCATATGACTGGTTTTAAAGCAGCTTTGACCAGGTCACTTAATACTTATTCTGCAACTCAAAAAGATGCAGTCAAGCTTTCAAGCGATGATGTAAGAGAAGGACTTACTGCTATTGTAAGTGTTAAAGTTCCAGAGCCACAATTTGAAGGACAGACTAAAACTAAGCTAGGTAATAGCGAAGTTAGAGGAATAGTTGAAGGTGTTTTAGGAACCAGCCTTAATAATTTTTTAGCAGAAAATCCAACTGAATCAAAAATAATACTAGAAAAGTGTATAACTGCAGCTAAAGCAAGAGAAGCAGCTAAAAAAGCAAGAGAACTTACAAGAAGAAAAAGCGTTCTTGAAAGTAGCTCCCTACCAGGAAAGCTAGCTGATTGTCAAGAAAAAGATCCTGCTAAATCAGAAATTTACATAGTAGAAGGAGATAGTGCTGGGGGGTGTTTTTGTGGAGATACAGAAATAGCGCTTGCTGACGGGAGAAACATTTCATTTAAACAATTAATAGCTGAAAGGAAAAAAGGCAAGCAACATTATTGCTATACTATAAAAGAAAATGGCACCATAGGCATAGAAAAAATATTACATCCTAGAATAACAAAAAGAAACGCTAAAGTAATAAAAGTAGTTCTTGATAGTGATGAGGAAATAATTTGCACTCCCGATCACGAATTTATGTTAAGAAATGGAACATATAAGAAGGCTAAGGATTTAACTGAAAAAGATTCTTTAATGCCACTATATAAGAAGTATTCAAAAAAAGAAGGTAAAATCACTATAGAAGGTTATGAGTTAGTTTACGATAATGCAAAAAACGAATGGGTATTCACACATGTTTTAGCAGACGAATACAATTTATTGCATAATTTGTATAATAAAAAACAAGGATCGCATAGGCATCATGTAGACTTTAATAAAAAAAATAACAATCCAAGCAACATTATAAGAATGACCAGTAAAGCCCATTTAGAACTTCACAGAAAGCATGCAAGAAAAACCATATTAAGACCTGAAGTGAAAGAAAAACTAAAGAAAATAAGAAAAACTAAAGCATTTAGAGACAAAGTAAGAAAAAGCATGCTCAAACAAAGTAAACTGCTTAGAGAAAGAGCCAAAAAACAATGGAAACATCCTCAATACAAAGAATATATGAAAACCAAGTTCATTGACCACTATAACAATAGTGAAGAATATAGACAAAAAAACAACAAACAACTATATGACGCTCAAAAAAAATATTGGTCTAATGATAATAACAAAAAGAAACAAGCAGAAAGATTAAAGAAATACTATAAAGACAACCCTCAACTAATAAAAAAACTTTCAAATGCTTCTAAAAAACAATGGGAAAATAAGGAATTGTTAAGTTGGAGAAAAAAAGAAACCCAAAAGCAATGGACTCCCGAATTTAGAAGAAAAAGAAAAGAAGCCTATAATAAGACCTATTATTTTAATACAATAAGTTTGATGAAGGCAATAAAAGAGAGCCATGAAAATATAACTGAGGACGTTTTTGAGTACTACAGATCGTCTTTAAACAATCCTAATATCTTAAAGTACGAAACTTTCAAAAAGAGGTTTTTTTCAAATAACGAGGAAGACCTAAGATTGGCAGTTGAAAATTACAATCATAAAATAAAAAGTAAACAATATTTAGATAAAAAAATAGATGTCTATGATATAGAGGTTCCTAAAACACATAATTTTGCATTATCATCAGGCATATTTGTACACAATAGTGCAAAGCAAGGTAGAAGTAAAGAAAATCAAGCCATATTACCTTTAAAAGGAAAGATTTTGAATGTTGAAAAAGCCAGGCTTAACAAGATATTAACTAATGAAGAGATAAGAACAATAATAACAGCTTTAGGTACAGGTATAGGTGAAGATTTTGACATTGAAAAAACTAGGTATCATAAAATTATAATTATGACAGATAGTGATGTTGACGGAAGCCATATTACTACTTTAATACTTACGTTCTTTTATAGATATATGAAAGATTTAATTGAACAAGGCTACATATACGTGGCTCAGCCACCTCTGTATTTGGTGAAAAAAGGTAATTCTAAGAATTATGTTAGAACTGAAAAGCAAAAAGATGAATTAGTCAAAGAAATGGGAGGCCCTAAAGGTATTAGCATACAAAGATACAAAGGCCTTGGAGAGATGAACCCTGATCAACTTTGGGAAACCACTATGAACCCTAAAAACAGGGTTTTAAAGCAAATTACTATTGAAGATGCCGTTATGGCAGATCAAGTTTTTAGCACTCTTATGGGAAGCGATGTTGCACCTAGAAGAAAATTCATCGAAGAAAACGCTTATAAAGTTAAGAATTTAGATATATAATAAAATGGTTTATTTGAAAACGACGCCTTACACAACTGCTGCTACTAGTTTGATGAATGTTTTTAACAAAAAAATTGAAGGATACAAAGCCACACAACAAGAAGAATTTAGTATTTGGCAAAGAAGCGTGGCCTTACCAACAAGAGCAAGCAGCATATTTGGTCTTGCGCTAATAGCAAAAGAAAAAGGTTTAAATCCCACAATTTATGCTGAAGGAGACGAGTTTGATTTTCCAGATTATAGATTTCACAGATATAAAAAATCAGATATAGAGTTTGCTCAAATAAGCAGTGATTTGTATAAACAAGAATGTTTAAAGAAAAAAATTCCTATAAACATAGAAGATATTAGTTTTGAGAAAATAAAAGAGCTTTTGAAAACGAATTATTTGATAGTCCGAATAAATACTAAATTTATAAGAGATCTGAAAAGAAATAATAGTAATTATTTACTTTTTGAGAAATACGAAAACAATGTTTTTAGAATAATAGATCCAAAACAAGGAGAGCTAGACGTAGATGAAAAAACTGCTTTGCAAAGCTATATAAGTTTAGAAACAAAAAAACACAGACTTCACAAAGTTTTGTGCATTAGTAAGAAATGATATATTTTGATTTTAAAGATAATAATAGTACTATCACCCTTAGTGCTCCTCATGGATCTAATGTTTATCCTGATAACAATACTTCTAGAGAGCCAGGAGATAGAGGTACTAAAGAATTAGTTATAAAAATGGCTGAGATTCTAGAGTGCAATTATATAGTTTCTAATTTTAGTAGAACTTTTGTAGATTTTAATCGATCTAAATCAAATTGTATTTTGAAAAGTTTTGGAGAAAACACTTTCAACAAAGATATTAATGAAAGCGAAATAGCTAGAAGAAAAGAAATCCATTCACTATATTTTAAGAAGCTTGGTTTTTTATGTAAAGATATGCATTTAAGCATACATTCTATGAACGAAGTTGGAGGAAACGGCGCTGTTGATGAAGGTAAAAAAAGAAAAGATATTGTGTTGAGTGATTTGGAAGGCAAGAGTTGTAATAGAGAACTTACAAGTAAATTAAAGACCTATCTTGAAAAAGAAGGTTTTGATGTTAGTTTAAACAAGCCGTTTAAAGGAGGTTACGAAGTGGCGTTTTGCAGTACTATATGTTGCTCTTTACAACTTGAGATACGAAAAGATTTTTTACTTTCAGGTAAACAAAATCTTTTTATAGACAAACAAAAAGTAAATGATATGGCTCTTAAACTCACAAATGCTATGAGGTTCTTAGAAAGATGAAAATAGATGTTATAGGAGTTAGTAAGACTTGGGAAACTCAAAGCATAATAGATGAAATAAGAAAAAGAGGTATAACTTGTCAGTATGTTGATCCAAGGAATATTTCTTATATTATTGATAATGATAAAATAAAGTGTTTTTATGAAGATAAAAATTATGAACTTCCAAAAGCAGTTATTTTAAGAGGAGGTCTTACTAGAAGTATTAAAGATGCTGGAAGACTTTTTATTAATTTTTTAGAATTAAGCCAAGTTAAAGTTTTGGATAAACCCGTTACTGTTTGGAGAGATTTAGATAAGGCTTATCAAAGCATGTGTTTAGTAAAGCATGGTTTACCTCATCCTAAAACTTTTTACAAGATTCCATCAAAGCTAGTAAATAAAGAAGTGAAAACAGAGATTGTAACAAAACCTGTTTTGGGATCTAAAGGTAGAGATATATCAAAGAGGCAGCATTTAGAAAGTGAACTCGGAGACGACTATCTAGCCCAAGAATTTAGAGGCAGGCTAGGCGAAGATATAAGGGTTTTAGTTGTTAACGGAAAAATCATAGGCGCTATGAAAAGAAAATCTCAGGAAGATGAGTGGAGAAGTAATGTTGCTTTAGGAGGAAAAGGAGAGATTTTTGAAATAACTGAAAACCTAGAAAAAGTAGCTAGTGAAGCCCAAAAGTCTTTAGGTATGTTTTTTAGCGGAATAGATTTGTTAGAAGAAAACGGAGATTACATTGTTTTAGAAGTTAATAGAGCACCTCAATTTAGAGAATTTCAGAAAATTACTAATATAGACGTAGCCCAAAAAGTAGTAGAGGAACTTATAAATGAAGTTGGAGATAAGTGAAGAGTTAAGAAGAGCAGATAAAAAGCTTAGTCAAGCAGCAACTAAATTTAGTCTTGCTACTATTAATCCAATAGGTGCTTTGGATAATTTTGATCCAAATCAAAAAGAAGATTATAAGTACGAAAAGCCAAACTTTAACCTTTATTATTTGAAAGATAAGCTCTCAAAATTTGAAATAAGAAAAAGAGACTTTTTAAGTAGACAAGTTAATTTTAAGAGAAAAGAGCTTTTA
>SKIS01000054.1 GCA_007116295.1 Candidatus Woesearchaeota archaeon
ATAACTCAGCTCTATAATGGACTAATGCTAACTGATGGGTCTACTCAGTTCTCTCGCTCGGATGGCTACATAGGGGGAGGTATTAGTGGCAGCGAAATAGTTGATAATTATAGAGGATTAGTATTTGAAATAATAGTTTACGATGAAGCTCTAGATGAAACAGAAATTAGAGAAGTAAAAGAATATCTAAGTGACAAATACGAAATAATTATTTCTTAACTATTTTAGCAACAAAAAATCCTTCCGTATCATTATCCTGAGGATTTATCCTAAGACACTTATCAACCCTTGGATCATATTTTTTTCCTTCAAACTCTAAAATTGGCTTCGTTTTATTGATGTCTAAATTTATATCTTGCAAATCAGCATCCTCGTTTTCCTGCAAAAGCTTACTTACAACTTCTTCATTTTCTTCAGGTTCTAAAGTACACGTGCTATAAACCAGCGTGCCTCCTTTTTTTAAAAGCTTAAAACAATGCCTGATAAGTCCTAACTGAGTGTTTTGCATACTTTTTATAGCTCCAAAATGATACATCTTAGCAATCTTGTAATTCCTTCTAATAGTTCCTGTTCCACTACAAGGAGCATCCAATAATATTTTGTCAAACTCGCCTTTTATTTGGTTACCATACATCCTAGTAATTAACGCGTTATGAATACCTAATCTTTGAAGATTAATACCTAAAGCAGCCAACCTCTTACCATTAGCATCGTTAGAAATCAAAAAACCTTCGTTTTCCATGTACTGAGCCATTTGACTAGACTTACTTCCTGGAGCAGCACACACATCTAAAACAAGTTCTCCTGGCTTTGGCTCTAAAACAACA
Source organism: Candidatus Woesearchaeota archaeon (assembly GCA_007116295.1). Taxonomy (GTDB): domain Archaea; phylum Nanobdellota; class Nanobdellia; order Woesearchaeales; family 21-14-0-10-32-9; genus SKIS01. The sequence goes on from SKIS01000054.1 coordinate 828, forward strand.
GGAGGTATCATACTAGCAGGATCTTGAACGTAGATATATCCTAATTGATGCTCAGGAAGATTTCCTATATCGTACCTTTCCTCGGTTCTATGTTTTATCCAAAACCCTTCTTTGCACCAAGGAACAGGTGTTAGCTCCCAAGTATCCTCCAACCTTTCCTTAAGCTCCTTTATACTTATTTTTAAAGTATTCACTCTAATAGCCTTATTAATATACTTTTGAGAATACTCAATAAAATCATCATAGTCTTCTCCAAGTAATTTTTTATATCTTTGAATAAATTCTTCTTTAAACTCAAGCTCCATAACAAAAAAGAGTTTACCTTTTTATTAAAAGGTTTGGATGAAGTCCAATCATAACATTTATATAATGCTTTGAGATTCTTTTATACATAATTCTCTTATGCTCGTAAGACTAGAGCTAGAGATTAAAGCGATTAAAGGTAATATTTATGACGATAAAAAAAGGCGACTTCGTAGAGTTTGATTACACTGGTAGAGTAGAGGATATTATTTTCGATACGACTATTGAAAAAATTGGTAAAGAGCTAAATTCAAAAAAAGAGTTCAAACCTCTAAAAATTTGTGTTGGTCAAAATCATGTTTTGCCTGGTTTAGATAGTGCTCTTGTCGGTTTAAAAACCGGTAAGCACAAGGTAAGTCTTAAGGCTCAAGATGCTTTTGGAAAAAAAGATCCTAAGCTCTTAAAACTAATGCCTATGAAGCTTTTCAAAAAGCAAGGAATAAATCCTTATCCTGGTTTAGAATTAAACATGGATGGTCGGGTTGCATCTGTAAAAAGTGTTAGTGGTGGTAGAGTAATAGTTGATTTCAATCATCCTCTTTCAGGTAAAGACGTGGATTATGAAGTGGATATAAAAAGAATTATAGAAGATAAAAAAGAACAATTAGAAAGCTTACTTGAACTTATGAGTATTCCTTTCACTAAAGTTGATGTAAAGGAAAAGAAGGCTGATGCAAAAGTGGCTATGGAGATCCCAGAGCAATTTGCTGATATGATAAAAAAACAAGTAAAAGACTTAATTGGTTTAGAACTTTCTTTTAAGGTAGAAGAAACAAAAAAAGAAAAAGATACTCAAAGCCAAAAAAAGTAATCTTTAAATAAACTAGTGTGTGTTAAGATATTAGGGGAGAAATATGACTTTAGATATAAAAGATGTAAAGGGAGCAGATATTCCTAGAAAACCTAGTGATTTAGATGCTGAGTTAGAAAAACTCTTAAGTAATCAGAAGGCTAAGATAAAAGTTTTTGGTTGCGGAGGAGGGGGTAACAACACTATTAACAGGATTACTGAAATAGGTATTGCTGGCGCAGAAACTATTGCTATCAATACTGATGCTCAAGATCTACTTTACACTAGTGCTGATAAAAAAATATTGATTGGAAGAGATTTGACTAAAGGTTTAGGTGCGGGTAGCGTACCTAAGATTGGTCAAGAAGCAGCAAGAGAATCTGAACAAGAAATAAAAAGTGCTCTTCAAGGAGCAGATATGACATTTATAACATGCGGTCTTGGTGGTGGTACTGGTACTGGTGCTGCACCTATTGTTGCAGAAAACAGCAAAAAGGCTGGTGCTTTAACAGTTGGAGTTGTTACTTTACCTTTCAAGATGGAAGGTCAAAGAAGATACGAAAATGCTATTTATGGTCTTGATTTAATGAAAAAAAACGTGGACACTTTAATAGTGATTCCTAACGACAAATTATTAGAATTAGCTCCTGATTTACCTTTACACACAGCTTTTAAAATAGCTGACGAAATACTTACCAACGCTGTAAAAGGTGTCGCTGAACTTGTAACTAAAGCAGGTCTTGTAAACCTAGATTTTGCAGACATAAGAGCAGTTATGGGTGATGGAGGAGTTGCTTTAATAGGTGTTGGCGAAAGTGATAGTGATAGTAGGGCTGACGAAGCTGTTGAAAAAGCAATTAACAATCCTCTTTTAGATGTTGACATAACTGGGGCGAGTGGCGCTTTGATAAACGTGGCTGGTGGCAGCGATATGACTTTAGAGGAAGCACGTCAAGTCGTTGAAAAAATTAGTGACAAATTAGATAGTGAAGCTAGAATGATTTGGGGAGCTCAAATAAGTGATGACTTAGAAGGTGCTTTAAGGGTTATGCTGGTTGTTACAGGGGTTCAGTCAAGCCAAATTATTGGTAATCAAAACAATCCGAAGAAAAGAAAGAAGGAGGCAGAATCAGAGTTAGGAATAACTTTTGTTGATTAAAATGTATAAGAAATTTAAAAGATTTTTAACCAAGTCTGGTAGGGTTTTAAGAGTTACTAGAAAGCCTAACAAACAAGAGTTTTTAACCATTAGTAAGGTTAGTGCTATAGGTATATTATTGATTGGTTTAATTGGTTTTATACTTCGACTGGTTGATGATTTTTTCTCTCTTTACGTTGCAGCATTAGTTGTGGTTTTAATAGTGGTTTATTTATTATACTTTGTTAAGGAATGATCAAAATGAGTGAAGAAAAAAAACAATCAGATAACGAGCAAGAAAGTCAAGATATCAATACTAGTATTTACGCTCTTAGAGTTACAGCTAATAGAGAAGACCAAGTTATGAGTTTTTTAGCTAGTAATGTTTTAAGAAAAAAAATGGCTGTTCATTCAGTTATAAGGCCTCATGATATGAGGGGTTACATCTTTGTAGAGGGAGATTCAAAGTCAGATGTTGAGCAAGCAGCTCACGGAGTTCCTTATGCAAGAGGAGTTTTAGGAGATGCTATTCCTTACAAAGAAATAGAGCACATGCTTGAACAAGCTAAAAAAGAAGTCAATATCAAGAAAAACGATATCGCTGAAATTATTAGCGGTCCTTTCAAAAGACAGCAGTGTAAGATTACGAGAGTTGATAAGGCTAAAGAAGAAGTCGTTGTGGAATTATTAGAAGCAGCAGTTCCGATACCTATCACTTTAAAACTTGATGCTGTTAAAGTTGTCAGGAGAGACGATTAGTGAGAAATCTTTATAAATAAGGGGTTATTTCGAAGAATAAAAATGGCATCAAGTTCAATTGAAGTATTAATAGAAGGAGGAAAGGCTACTGCTGCACCTCCGTTAGGACCTGCTTTAGGCCCTATGGGTGTAAATATAGGTCAGGTAGTTGGAGATATAAACAAGAAAACAGCTGAATTTAAGGGGATGCAAGTTCCTGTAACTGTAACTGTTGACTCTGACACTAAAGAATATTCTATAAAAGTAGGTACTCCTCCTGCAGGAGAGCTCATTAAGCAAGAAGGAAAGATTCCTAAGGGAAGCGGTGTTCCTCAAAGAGACTTCGTAGGCACCTTAAAAATTGAGCAAATAATTAAAGTTGCTAAAATGAAAGAAGACGCTTTGACTGGTAAGAACTTAAAACAAAAAGTCAAAGAAATCTTAGGCACTTGTAATAGTATGGGTGTAAAAGTTGAGGGTGTTAAAGCAGTTGAGGCTATTGAGCTTGTTAATCAAGGTAAGTTTGATAAAGAGATAGCTGAAGAAAAAACTGAGCTTAGCGCTGATGAACTTAAAGAAGTCGAAGAAAAGAAAAAGGAGATGCAGAAAAAATTAGAAGAGCAAAGAGCTCAATTAGAATCTCAAGCTAAGGCTATTAGAGAAGAGTTTGCTGATAAGCCTATAGAGGATATGAGAGATGCTATGGAAGAGGCAGGCATCCCAGAAGTTATTATTAACAAAGTTGCACCTATGCCTGGTGAAAAGGCTGGTGCTAAAGCAGCAGGAAGTCCTGCTAAACCTAAGAAGTGATTATTATGGCAAGAAAAGGCGGTTCAAGAAGAAATATGAGGTCGAGGTTCACTAAGAACATAAAGGCCAAAGGAAAAATAAGTTTAAGAAGGTATTTGCAAGAATTTAAAGAAGGGGACAAAGTCCACTTAGCATTAGAGCCTTCCATGCACAAAGGTAGTTTCATGCCTAAATTTGGTGGAAAAGTTGGTGTTGTAGAAGGGAAAGAAGGTTCTTGCTATAAAATAGGTATAAAAGATTTTGATAAAAAGAAAACGTTAGTTATTCATCCTATTCATTTGAGGAAAGCAAAATGAGTAATTTAAAGGTAATAAATAAGGCTCCTGTGAGCTTAGCTGAGCTGAAAGAGGACTTAAAAAATATTCAAAGTAGAGATGAAGAAATAGGTTTTAGGGCGGGTAAAACTTTAGAATACGTAAATAGTTTCAGTACTTTATCAGTTGAAGATTATAATAAATTAAAAGAAAAAATTCATTCTCTGGAAATCCCTAGATTGAAAGATGAGCACGTAGTTAAAATAGCTGATTTTCTTCCGGGTAGCGTTGCTGAACTTGACGTCATATTGCAAGGATATGCTTTGACGGTCAGCAAGGAAAACTTGGCGAAACTCGTTGAGGCAATTAAAGAGTTCAAATAGTTTATTTCTGTGTTTTGCCAAAACAATTAAATACTCTTTTGGATAATTGTATATAAGGAGGGCTAAAAAATGAATAATAAAAAAGAAGAAAATGTAGTAGTATTGGACTTTTTAGCTAATGGCTATGTTAATAGTAGACAGAAGTTTAACACTCCTATAGTTCAAGCTATCGGTAAACAAAACTTCACTTTATTAGAGCTTGTTCCTAAAAAAAATGTGATTTTACACTTACTCGAAACTGTTTATATTGGTAGTGATAAGAGAGATAAAATTCATCATATTAATGGTAAATTAGATTATGAAAAGCTTACTAGTACTGCGAAGTCTGAATTAGAACACGCGGTTTTAGAACTAGTACTGGAAAAAGAAGAAGAATTCGTTAACTTTTTCAACAAAGCTTACCCTCTAAATACTAGGGTGCACATATTAGAATTACTTCCTGGTGTTGGCAAAAGACACATGCTTGAATTAGTTGATAAAAGAAAAGATAAACCTTTTGAAAGTTTTAAAGATATTAAGGAAAGAGTAAAGTTAATGCCTGATCCTGAAAAAACTATTACTAACAGAATAGTCTTAGAACTTCAAGGTAAAGAAAAGCACTATCTTTTTGTTAGGTAAACTTTTAACTTAGTTTAAACAAAGGATTATTTTGCACTCCAAAAAGATTAAGTCCTCTTGTTCTTTGAACTTTTGTTTTTGTTTCTATGCTTTGACCTAGTTTGTTTTCTAAATAATTAATTGCTTGAGCCTTTCCACCTAGCTCATCAACGAGGCCTAGCTCTATTGCTTCTAGTCCTAAGTAAAATGAACCTTTTCTTATCTCTTCGTATTGCTCAGCTGTTAAATTTCTATTATTTTTAACGTCTTCTAAGAAAAAGTTGTGCATTAAAAGAATTTTCTCTTCTAAGACTTCTCTTTCAAATTCTCCTAACTCTTTAAATGGATCTCCTAAGGCTTTAAGCTCTCCACCAGTTATTTGTTCGTAAGTAACGTTATATCTCGCTAATAATCCTGAAAATTCTAAATAGCTAGCATAGACGCCCACACTTCCAGTTATGCTTAGTTCATCACTAATAACGTAGTCTGCCGCGCTTGCTATCCAATAAGCTCCGCTTGCCCCGCTCTCTCTTATCCATGCTACCACTGGTTTATCGGCTTCTTTGATTGCCTTTACAACTTCGTGACTGGCGACAGGTGTACCTCCAGGACTATCTATTTCTAAAATTATTGCTTTTATTCGTGGATCTTGAGCTGACTGCTCTATGTTTTGTATTATTTCAGTTGAGCTAAGAGTCGTAGCAAAAAGTCCTTGACTCACTCTTTGCGTGTGAATCTCTCCTTTTATAGGTATGATATCAACATTAGTTCTTTCTAAATCTACTGTTGTGCTAAAAAAAAGTATTATGAAAAATGCGGCGACTATTATGTAAATATACTCTCTTTTCATTATTCTAATTGTAGTACTAGGATATTTATATTAGTTTGCATAAGATTTATAAACAAACTACTATTTAAGTGATTTATGTCAGAAGAAGAAAGCATCGGCAGAGTAAGAACACCTAGAGAAGGCCAAGTATTGGGAATACTTGAAGCAAGACTTGGCGGTTCGAGATGTGAAGTTAGATGTGTTGATGGAAACGTTAGAAATTGCAGGATACCTGGCAGACTAAAAAGAAGGCTTTGGGTAAGAGAAGGAGACGTAGTTTTAGTTGAACCTTGGGAGTTTGGCGGAGAAGAAAAAGGAGATCTCATTTTTAGTTATAAAAAAAATCATGCGCAGTGGCTTAAAAAAGAAGGTTACTTAGATGCTTTAGAAGACTTAGATGAATTCTGATAACTTATTATCATTACAATAGCAACTCCTAAAACTAAGTAGATATCGGCAAAATTAAATATTGGCCATATCTTAAAATCTATGAAATCAACTACGAATCCTCTAAAAATTCTATCAATTAAATTACCTATTATTCCCGAAAATAATAGTGTTAAAGTTAAGTCATTAAACTCTTTTCTATACCAATACAAAAGAGCTATGGCTATAAAAGATATTACTATTATCCAACTATTTGCGCCTTGAAAAAAACCAAAAGCCACTCCTGTGTTTTGAGTATAATTAATTGCAAAAAATCCGAAGTCTCTTTGATAAATAGAAAAAAAGTATTTAGTAAGCTGATCAATCAATACTAGAAAAAGACCTAAAACTATGTATTTACCATTTCTTATTATTTCTTTCAAGATTATCCAACCTGTGATTTATATTTGTTAATTCTGAGCGTATATGATCTAATTTACTAAGTATTAATTCTACATCTCTTGGAGAATTAACAGATTCTCCACTTTGATTAGAAGAATATTCTTGCTGTGGAGAATAGTGTTTTTCTTCTATTTTACTTGTTGGCTTGAAATCTTGGGCAAATGGATCGTTTGGATCGCTTGGACCGAAAGGATTTGCTGTAGAAGGGCTCGAGTTTAAACTTTCGAGTTCTAAGCCTGAATCTAAATCATCTTCTTCTTTTCCTCTTTTAAAAAAATCTAATAATCCCATTTTCTTATTCCAATAATCTTTGTGGTATTGCTCTGACTATGCTAGTACTTGTAAGAGCAGGGTTTGTTTGTATGTCTTCTTTTTTTATGGCCAAGAAAAATTCTTTTGTACTTATTTGCTTCATTTTTTCTCTAAAAGCAGCTACTGCAATGGTGTTTTTTACTGTTTGAATATCTTCTTCTCTTATACTAAGCTCTAGTAGAGCTCTATGAGTATTATCTGTTGATATTACATCTATAAATTCTTCTTTATCTCTTGCATTTATTGCCTGAGATATTTCTTCTTCGCTAAGATTAACTCTCAAAGAGTCCACTGTTATACTAACATTTTGAGTTAAAAACTCAGGGTTCATTATTATAACAAATGCGTCAGTATCATTTATCTCGTCAAAACCAACAACTATGTCTTGCTGATTACTAAAACTTTGATAGTCCATAAACATAATCAAAGCTATAATAACTAAGCCCACAAGAGTTATTCCCACTACTGAAAACAATGCCTTTAGCACGCTTTTGAAAACTCTCCAAACTACTACAAATACTATAATCAGCAATATTAATAGTAGTATAGTTGTAAATTGAACCATATAACCTTTTGTAACTCTAGCACTTTATAAGTTTATCTTTTTCACTTAACAATAGAAACAAATATAAACACATATTTTTTTCGTAAGGTAATGCTTGAATATAATGCTTTCAAAACAGATGAAATAATAAATTTAGCTGAAGATTTAGAAAACCTTATTTACTTTGTAGATGGCTCAAGCATGGTTTTAATACACGGGCCTAGATGCTCAGGAAAATCTGTTTTAATAAGAGAGCTTGTGAGGAGAAGAAACGTAGTATATGTTCCTCAAGTAGGAAAAGAACTAGACTTAGATTCAGCACTAAAAATAAAAAGAACTTTACTTACAAATAGCCTAAAAAAAGTTCCAAAAAACAAAGTAGTTGTCTTAGACAACGTAGAAAAATTACCTCTAAACACATACAAAAAACTTCAATTTTATTTTGATCAAGGAATAATCAAATCACTAGTTATAACAACAAGAGATAAAAGCAACTTAAAGCTCCCTATGAGTTTTCAAGACAGAATAGGTAAAAAAGTAATAGGGCTGTATCCATTAGCAAAAAACGACATAATAAGGCTTGTTAGCGACAGGATAGAAGAAGATTTAGACTTAGAAAAAATTTATGAGGATTCAAAAGACAACTACGATTTTTTCATTAAAGTAAACGAGGAATTAGAAAAATGAATTGGTATAAAGAAATAGGTTTCAAAGACAATCCGTTCACTATAAAACCAGAAGCTCAATATGATGAGTTTGTTGATAAAATAAATTTGAGGAAAGTATCAACGCTTGTTAAGAATTCAAAAAACGTATTAATAAGGGGAAAGTACGGTGTTGGAAAAACAAGCCTGGTAAAAAATATTATACGAGATTTTAAGGGTCAAAAAAAATTATTTTATTTCAATGCATATAGCTCAGATGAACTAGACGTTGAAGAAGTGCTAAAAAACGCAGGAAACTTTTTTAGTAGATTATTCAAGTTAAAAACCAAAAACTTGGTTTTAGTAATAGATGAAGCTCATAACTTAAAAAAAGAAGATTTCGAAGAGATACTAGAGCATAAAGACTGGATAAAAAGCGTTGTGTTAATAACAAGTAAATCCAGAGCTAAATTTGACTCAAGATTCAAACTAAATGAAATCAAACTAGAAATGTTTTCTTTAAACAAATCTTTTGAAATAGTAGAAGACAGACTTAACTCTCAAAAAAATTTCTTACCTAAAAAAGTCGTCAAAGAAATATACAAAAATAGCTCTTCGCCAAGAGATTTCTTGATGAACTGCGAGCTTGCATGTAAAAAAGCTTATGAAAAAGGAGCTAACAAAGTTTCTTTATCACATCTTTAAGAGAAAGCTTTTGTTCTTTACCGCTTTGCATATCTCTTAAAGTATACTTTTTGGTTTGCATTTCTTCTTCTCCTACAAGTAAAACATAAGGTATGTTATAACTATCAGCAAAGCTAAGTCCTTTCTTTACATTATTTTTAAGATTTAAATCACAAGAAACTCCTTTAGCTCTAAGCTCACTTAAAATCTTTATACTTCCTTCTTTTTCGCCTATGGGTATAATGAGAAGTTTTGTACTTGTAACTTCTCCAAGTCCTATGGCTTCTACTATGGTGTCTACTCCAAAACTTATGCCGACTGCAGGATAATCTCCTTGAGCCATATCTCCAATCATATTATCGTATCTTCCGCCAGCAGCTATAGAGCTCGTTATGGCCGAGTTTTTTAAGAAAACTTCAAATATTGTTCCTGTGTAATAATTAAGACCTCTTGCTAAAGTAGGTGTGAAATCAGCGTTTACTCCTAACAAGTCTAAATATTTTTGGAGTTCTTTTGGAGGCTTTATTTGATCTGTTTGAATTAAATTTAAAGCAACACTGATTTTTTCATCATCAAATCCTTTCTCTAAAAGTTCCTTTCTAACGCCTTTTTCTCCAATTTTTTCTATTTTATCTAGCGTCAAAATAAAACTATTTTTATCTTTAATTTGGCTTTTTTGCAGTATTTCATTTAAGATCTCCCTACTATTATATTTTATAACTATATCTAAATTTAAAGACTTAAAAACTTCTTGAGCTAATTTTAATAGCTCAGCATCACTAAATACGTCTTTGCTTCCTACTATATCTGCATCAAACTGAGTGAACTCTCTATATCTTCCAGGTTTAATAGGTCCGTCTCTAAACACTTGACCTATCTGATATCTTTTAAAGGGAAGCTTTATATCTTTGTTTAAACGGATATATCTTGCCAGAGGAACAGTTAAATCATATCTTAAAGCTAAAGATCTGTTACCTTGATCTTTTAAGGTATAGATTTCTTTTAAGATTTCTTCTCCTCCTGCAAACTTATTGGTTAAAGTAGACTCTCTTTCTATTATTGGTGTTTGAAGAGGGTTGTATCCGTAGAGTTCTAGAAATGTTTTTATTTTATTAACTACTTTTTGTTTTGCTATAGATTCTCTAGGTCCTTTATCATTAACTCCTTTTGCTAGCTCCATTTTATTTTAATTGTGAAGGGCGAAAGCCGGGAATCGAACCCGGTCTTGAGGTTCCACAGACCTCCGTGCTACCGGTACACCACTATCGCCATTTCTCTTAAAGGGTTTAATTAGACTTATATAAAAGTTATTATGTTACTAGAAAGGTTTAAATAAATGAGATGGTGAGTAAAAACATATGAGGTGGCTTATAATAATAGCTATAATTGTAGTAACAGGCTTCATAGCCGGATTTCTAGTGCCGCCTTTAGAGTCAACTACTTTGATGGCTTGTCCTTGTCATGTTAATGCTGAGGGAGAAATTCCGTGTAACTCTGTTTCTAGTTGGAAGCCGGTGTTTTTCACAGGTCTAATTAACGTCGTAGAAGAATGCTCTGGTAGAGAAATAGTTGTTTGTGAAGATGGTGAAACAGTTGACACATATAATAGACTTGATGAATGTTCCTATAGCTTAAATGTGTTATTTTTATTATCTACTTAAGACAAAAGATTTATAAACGACTTATTGTTCCTTTGATTTATGTTATTTCAAGGTAGAAGTTTAAGAAAAGCTACTGGGGGAAGGTATACTAATACAAATCCTAAGAAGCTACACGGAAAAGCATCTAGACCTACTCTAACAGATATTGGTCAAGAGAGAAGAAGAGAGAAAAGAACTAGGGGTGGAAACTCAAAGAAATTCTTACTTTCAACATCGCAAGTTAACTTGTTTGATCCTAAAAAGAAAAAACACGTTAAAGCCAAATTAGAAGTTGTAAAAAAGAGTAGTGCTAACAGAAACTTTACAAGAAGAAACATATTAACTAAAGGTACGTTGATAAAAACTGATAAAGGTATGGCTAAAGTTACTAATAGGCCTGGCCAAGAAGGAATAGTCAACGCTATTTTACAGGAGGAATAATTATGGAAGGACCAAGACCATTAGATACTTTAAACAAAGCAAGAAGCAAAAAAGTTTTAGTTGAATTAAAAAATGGTAAACAACTCATAGGTAACTTAGTTAGCTTTGATATTCACATCAACACAGTTTTGGAAAACGTTGAAGAAAGAGTTGACGGAGAAGTCAAGAGAAAGCTTGGAGTAGTATTCTTGAGAGGAGATACTATTACTATAATAAGTCCTCAATAAAATTAAGGTGTTATAAATGTCTAAAGGAACAGCAAGTATGGGTAAAAAATCTGGAAAGAGTTCTCATATAATTTGCAGAAGATGCGGAAGTGGAACTTTTCACAAGAGAAAAAAGGTTTGCTCAAGCTGTGGATATGGTAAATCTTCTAAGCTAAGAACTTATTCTTGGTCGAAGAAATAATTTTTTCGGTTTTTTTCTAAAAAGTTTTATATATTACGTTGTCTTTATTTAATATATGGATATGGTAACTATTCCCAAAAAAGAATTTCTGGAAATGAGTGAGGGGCTAAAGATTCTAAAAAAATCTGAATTATATGAGAGGCTTTTAGAGTTTGAAAAGAATTTGGTTTCTGATGGTGAATTTTATAGAGAAGATTTAGGTTTTTGATAATTTACCTTTTAGTCGTTTTACAGTTTCTTCATTTCAAATTCGAAAACTTTTATTTTTCTTGCTCGGGCTTCATAAGTATAGTATAGTCTTAAGGGCGGACTTTTAAGTTTTATTTGATATATATGAAATCTTGAGTCTATAAGTTTTCCTGCTTTAGGTCCTAAATTTTCTAATTTATCGAATTTTTTGCTTAGAATAATTTTGTTATTTTCATCTGTCTTTTTTAGTTGCTTTATTATTTTTTTGTCAAAAACAAGAACGTATTTTTTCATATGTGTTTTTGATCTTTGGTTTTTAATATGTTCTTCTTGCTGTTTTTCGGCGGGCTTTCGGTTTTTTTCTAAAAAGTTTTATATATTACATAGTATTACATAGTATTATGAAAATTGTAAGTGTGAAATTCGATGAAGAAATTTTAAATAAAATAGATTCTACTTTTAAACAATTTAATTATAATTCTAGAACTGAATTCATAAGAGGAGCTATTAGAGAAAAACTAGATGCTTTAGAAAAAGAGAAATTAATAAGGGAGTTTATGTCTTTGAAAGGTAAAGCTACTAAAAAAACTTCTTATGAAGATAATTTTAAAACCAAAAAAGACATGGAAAAAGAAATTCATGAACTCCTTGAAAAAAGATTCAGATAATATCTTCAGGTCTCTTTACTTGGGCGATGTCTGATAAATACTTAAAAAAATGCTTATCTCTTGTTATTAGTGTGGCTTGATGGTTTTTACTCTGGATGGCATTTATACAATCTACTAAAGGGAGTTTTCTTAGTTTACTTATTTCTTTGGCTTGTACGTACTCTTCTTTAGTTATTTTGGTTATTTGAATTTTTATGATGAGTTGAAGCATTTTTAGGAGTTTTTCTACTTCTTTTAATGGATAATCTTTTTTTAGCTCCCAAAAAAGGGTTTCTGATAAAATTAACAAATACTTTTTTTGAGCACAAATCAATACGAATTCTGCTGCGTAGTTGCCTAGGGGACGTCCTGTTTTACTAAGTCTATCTTCATAAAAGTCTCTCAATACACAAGTATCTACAAAATATTTTTTCATATGTGCTTTTGATCTTTGGTTTTTAATATGTTCTTCTTGCTGTTTTTCGATGGGTTTTCGGTTTTTTTCTAAAAACAATATTTTTTTAAACTAAGTGCTTATTCTCTGTAATTATGCGGAGTTGCCGGAGTGGTCAAACGGGACAGGTTTAGGCCCTGTTAGCTTAGTGCTTACGCAGGTTCGAATCCTGCACTTCGCACCATTTTATTTTTTTCTAATTTGAATGTTGACATTTTGGGTTTTATGGTCATATTTTACTTGATTGTTTTTTGCGAGTTTTTATTGTGTTTTTTGAGTCTTTTGAAGTCTTTATATTTTCTTTA
>SKIS01000017.1 GCA_007116295.1 Candidatus Woesearchaeota archaeon
ACTTATTTATATAGTTTCGTATTTAAATAATAACATAATTATAAACTTTATTTCTGACGAAAACTACGAAATATTTATATACTCCTCAAGCAACATCAAAGTAAAGAGGGGAGAAATATTTGAAAATACTTATGTTAGGGTGGGAATTTCCGCCTTTTTTTGCTGGCGGAGCAGGCATGGTTTGCAAAGAACTATCTGAAGCCTTAAATAACTTAGGGGTACAAGTAACGTTTATTATGCCTCATGGTCCTGACGAAGAAGAACTCCAAATGGTAAACAGCAAAAAATCTCTCTTAAAAATAAAAGTAGCAAATAACTCCACAAAAGAGCTCAAGATAAAACAAATATATAGTCTTCTAAAGCCCTACGGTTCTTTCGAGCAATACTCCAAAGAACTAAAAAAACTTCTCAAAAATCCTGCAAAAGAGCTCTACGGAAAAGATCTCAAATCAGAAGTAGAAAGATTTTCTTACTTAGTTTTAGAGGCTGCTAAAGATGAAGAGTTTGACGTTATACATGCTCATGACTGGGTGACCTTTTTAGCAGGAGTAAGACTAAAGGAAATGACAGGAAAACCTTTGGTTATACATGTCCACATAACAGAATTTGACAAAACAGGAGGGGATCACGCTGACCCGTACATTTACTCTATAGAAAAACTAGGAATAGAAAAAGCAGATAGAGTAATATGTGTAAGCAACAAAGTAAAACAAAGATGTGAAATAAGCTACTATGCAGATCCTTCAAAACTTCGAGTTGTACACAACGCAGCCATAACTATGGATGAAAAAGTATATGACTGGCAAGAAATAAAACAAAATAAAAAAATGGTATTATTCGCAGGAAGAATAACTCTTCAAAAAGGACCTGAATACTTTGTGGATGCAGCTAAACTAGTCTTAGAAAAAGAGCCAAACACCTTATTTTGTGTTGCTGGAACGGGAGATATGCTTCCAAAAATGATAGAAAAAACAAAGCAGTTAGGAATACACAAAAACTTTTACTTTCACGGATTTTACACAAGACAAGAAGCTGAAAAAATATTTGGAGCTGCAGATGTATTTGTAATGCCAAGTGTAAGCGAGCCATTTGGAATAGTTCCCTTCGAAGCTCAAATAAAAAAAACTCCTACAATCATATCAAAACAAAGCGGGATAAGCGAAATTCTAGAACATACGCTGCAAGTAGACTTTTGGGATGTTAAAGAAATGGCAAACAAAATAATAGGTCTGCTCCATTATGAACCACTTCATAAAGAAATCAGCGTGCAAGGACACTTAGAAGCCAAAAACTCGACCTGGATAAAGCCTGCTCAGCAATGCATAAACATATATGAGGAAGTTATACAATGACAAAGCACTTATTTGTAGAAGTAGACTTAAAAAGTAATTTAAATCACTTTACCTTCTTTGATATTGGTAAAAATAAAGACTATTTTTCTAAACAAGAAATTCAAAAATTAAAAGAAGACCTGACATCTCTTTATGCTAAACTAAAAAATAAACCGGTACATTTTATGATAACCGGAAATGTTTTAGATAATTTAGATTCAGACATAAAATCTTTCATAAATAAATTTAATGCTAAATTTGTTTGCATGCCCTACTATGAAGGATACTTACAAAACACTAAAGAAGAATTCAAATTACACTATAAAGAAATTCAAAAACACTTTAAAACTCCAACTCTAATTAAAAACACTCATTTTTTTATTGAAGAAAACACTTTGGATGTTAGTAAAGAGCTAAAAATAAAATACGTTTTAACAAACGACGCTAAAGAAGAGCTCTTTAAAACAACCAACGCAAATTGTGTTTTTGTACCAATAAAATCTCTAAATATAAAGCTTCTATCTTTAGATGCTGCCAACCAAGAAGACTGGGAAAACGTTGAGTTAAGCCACGTCCAAAAAAACAAAGAATTATCTAAAGAAGAAATTCAAAAAAATAATTTCTCATTAAACAATCTCCAAGTGGAAACACTAAATGCTCTAAAAAAACTAGAAAATCAAATAAACGAAGTAGGAGATGAGTTCATAAAATCAACGTGGAAAAAACTTCATTCTGCTCATTTTATAGATAACTTAGATTTAAACAACGCAAAATCAGGCAAATACGCTTATAAAAGTCCCTATGATGCATTCTTATGTATCAATAATATTATAAAGGACTTGTCACATAGGATAAAATAGGGAGAGGGCTTTTTAGCTAAAAAAAGAGGTGAAAGGAAATGGCAGAAACGTTTTATTTTCCAAACGGAGCAACAGCTTCAAATAAAAAAGAGTTAATAAAAGAATTAAAAAAATTAGATCAAGAAAATTTTAGACATCACGTAGACGGAGTTAAAAATGACTTCGCAATCTATGTAGAAAAAAGTTTAAAAGACAAAAAACTAGCTGGGCAAATAAGACCTATGCTTCTTAAAAAAGATATTATTCATAAGCTAGAAGAAAGTATTAAAGAGCCTAAAAAAGCAAAGAAAAAGGTCAAAAAGAAAGCTTCGACAAAAAAAGCATCAGTAAAGAAGACGCCTGCTAAGAAGGTGGCAAAGAAAGTTTCTACAAAAACTACTTCTTCTAAAACCACTGCTAAGCCTAAAGAAGAAAGAGTGAATTATGAAGAAATATTACTTCACAAACCATCAAAACAATATAATTCGGTTTCATATATTTCCTCAGAAGCACCACATCTATTCATACTAAAAGAATTTTTATTTGGCGCATTGTTTGGATTATTACTAGGACTAATATTAATGGCTATGCTTTTTAGAGCAGGCGTATACGTATGAAATCAGTTTTTGAAATTAGCTGGGAAGTATGTAATAAAGTAGGTGGTATAAATACTGTAATAGCAACTAAGGCCAAAACTCAAAACAAATCCTTAGAAAACTACTTTTTAATAGGTCCTAGTTTTGGAGATGAAGACTTCGTAGAAGAAAACAGTCCTCTCACTCAAAAACTAGAATCTTTAAAGCAAGAAGGCATAAGAGTAAAAATAGGAAGATGGATGATAGAGGGAAAACCTCAAACAATTCTTATAGATTTTAAACATTTCAACCCGGATTTAAATCAAATAAAAAAAAATCTCTGGGAAAAATTTGAATTGGATAGTCTCGGAAGTCAATTTGACTATGATGAACCTCTAAAATTTTGTGTTGCCGCCTCCAAAGTTTTAGATGCGATAAAAACAGAATTTCAAAACAAAATACTTCATTGCCACGAATGGATGACTGGTTTTACCTTACTATTACAAAAAAATTCTGATTACAAAACAGTATTTACAACTCATGCTACTATGCTTGGTAGAACTCTTCAAAGCAGAAACATTCCTTTAACAGATGTAGAAAACCCTGATGAAAAAGCAGTTCAGCTAGGAGTAAAAAACAAACATTCTGCAGAAAAATCTATGGCCAAACACTGTGATGTTTTTACCACAGTAAGTGAGCTAACCTCAAATGAAGCACACAAACTTCTAGGAATTAAACCCCGAATTATAACTCTAAATGGTATAGATATAAGTTCTCTTCCAAGAGATAAAAATACTCGAAGCTTAGCTCAAAGAAAATTAAAAGAACTTTTGTTTTCCATTTACAAAGAAGACTACGTAGATGCGCCTGTATACTATTTTTCAGGAAGATATGAACATTTTAATAAAGGAATAGATTTAATACTAAGAG
>SKIS01000029.1 GCA_007116295.1 Candidatus Woesearchaeota archaeon
ATGGACGTTAAAACTCCCCTAAAAGAATATGGTCTTTCCGACAAAGAAATAGAAATATATTTAGCTTTGCTACCTCTAGGAACTGTTAAACTGCAACAAATAGCAAAGAAATTAGAGTTTCCAAGATCTACTATATATAATAAATTAAATCAGCTTACAGCCAAAGGATTGGTTTCTAAAATAGTTAAAAAAGGAGTGAATCACTTTACAGCAACAGAGCCAGAAAAGCTCTCTAGAAAACTAGAAGAGAAAAAGAAGTTAATAGACTCAGTTCTTCCGAACTTAAACGAACTTAAATCTCAAGTTAAAGATTTGTCAAGCGTAGAAATATATGAAGGATTTAAAGGAATATATACTGTTCTATTAGATGTTTTTAAGATAAAGCAACAAACTTATTATTTTGGAAGTTATGCTGGCGCTTTAGAAATTTTAAAACATATTCCCAATCATGCTAGGATGATGAGGCTAGATAATGAAATTCCTGCAAAAATAGTTATAGCTCCAACAGATACAGAGTTATTTCATAAAAAAGAATACAAAGAACTTACTGAAATGCGATTTTTAGATTCTATGAATGATTTACCTTGCATGATTTTGATATACGGAAACAACGTGGCAATACACACAGTAGAAGGAGATTTAATAGGAATTATTATTAGAAACAAAGAAGTTGCAAAAGCAATGAAAATTATATTTGATATGTATTGGAATGTGGCAAAACCCTCAAAAGAATAATTATTTACCTAAATCACGCATAATTTTTTTATAATTTTTAAATGCCCCATATGCTCCTGAAGCAAAACTTATTCCGCTTAAAAACACTATTCCTTTCAAATAGTTTTTTATAAATTTGTTTTTGTCTTCTTGAGCTTTTATTACTGTTTTGTACTCAGGCGTATTTATCATATTTTCTAAGCTATCTTTTTTTGTATTTATAAAAGCTATATGATTTACAAGATCTGTTGTTATATCTTGTGCATTTGTACTAATGCTTATGTCATATACAGACTTGTTTTCAAGCATTCTAATTTTTTGCCGTAAATCTATGGTTTGTTCATAAGTTTCATTTGTAGGTAGAGGATAAGAATAATATTGATGTAATATTGCTGAAAGTCCAGTAAATAAAACTGCACCTCCTACAATACTCCCTTTCACAAGTGAAGTAAAAGGATCATTCTCAGAATTATTCCACTTTTTCTTCCCAGCACACATAGTGATTTTGAGATCTTCTTTAATTCTAATTTTTTTATTTTCTTCATCCATTTTATCACCTTTATTTATTACTATAAAGTAATTAAATAATAATATTTAAATAATATCTATCATGTACAAGGTATATGATTATAGAAAAACTCTGGGAATTAGGCCTGACTGATGGAGAAAGTAAAGCATACATATCCCTTTGTGAACTTGGTCCTAGTACCGTTGGCCCTATTGTAAAAAAAAGTAAAATAGCTTATGCAAATATTTATGATGTTTTAAGAAGACTACAAGAAAAAGGTTTAGTTACACACATCACTAAAGGAAAAGGAAAAGTTTTTTCATCAGCCCCTCCAGAAGAGCTTAAAACACTTTTGAAAGAAAAACAAGACAGGTTAAATAATCAAACAGAATTAGTAGATAACTTAATTCCCGAAATAGAGAAATTACAAGGAAAACACGAGCCTGAACAAGCCGAAGTCTTCTTAGGATTTAAAGGATTAAGAGCTGCTTATAAAAAGATGCTAAAAGATGAAAAACCAAAACAAGAACTAATATCAATTTACGATCACAAAAAAGCTTTCGATAAAGCAGCAGATGAATTCTTTATAGAAATTGATAATGCATATAATTACTTAAATTTTAGAGTTATAGCAGACGAATCTTTTAAAAAAACAAGTTATGCAAAAAAAGTAACCCATCCAATTAAATACACAAACAAAGCAATTCCATCCCAGATAGATATAATTGGATCAAAGTTAATTATAATATCGTGGCAAACCCCTATAATGGCCGTTTTAATTACAGCAAAACCTTTAGCAGATAGTTTTAAAACATATTTTGAAGAACTTTGGAAAGAATCAAAAGAGTGATTATTTACCCATTAACCAAAGGGCTTTAAAATAATTTTTGAAAGCTTTAGCAACATCTTTGCTTTCTATCAGTATAGTCGTCATTTCATCATATCCTAGTATGCCTATTGCTGTTTTGTTATCACATACAGCGTAGCCTACGTTTGATAAGAATTCTTTTGGAAGTGTTCTTAGATTTTCTTTTTTTATGAATCTTTGAAGTTCTTTTACTTTTTTATCATCTGCTTGAACTGCTTTTATATTTAGTTTTTTGAATTTTTCTTCAACAAACCCTTTAGAATATTTTAATAATTCTCCAAATTTATAACTTCCTCCTACCCAATACATTGTGCTAGAAGTTTTGGTTAGATCTTCTAGTATTGCTTTTGTTCCTTGAATGCCTGCATAGACACTTATATTTGGAGTTTTTTTGTTTTCTTCAAATTTTTGAGTTAGTGAAGGCATTATTTTGTTTGATAAGTCTAGTTTATCTTGCATTAAAAAGTTTAGAGCTTTTGGATTAGTTGCTTGAAAATAATTTATTCCTTTTCTTTGAACTTTGTTTATAAGACCTTTTCTATGAAGCAAATTCAAGTTATCATATATAGTTCTTCTGTGTAATTCTGTATGTTTTGATATAGTTACTGCCGTCGCTTCTTTTATCTTTAAGAGAGATAAATATATTTTGCTTTCTGTTTGAGAAAATCCTAACTTTTGCAAAGAGTCTAATATATCCATAGTTAAAGTAGTATTTTAAAATATTTAATAGTTGTGGTTGAATTTACAACACATTAATTTTTGTATTTTTTAAGTTTTCTTTGAATATGAGAAATTATTTGAAAACTATAATTAAAAACAATAAAGGAATTAAGAAAGTTAATTCAATGTTTTATCCTTCATTGTCTTTAGAAATAGCTTTAAGAGAAAATATGACTTTAAATTCACATTTTAAAAACGAGATTGTTAATAATATTGAAGATGCTCAAATAAAAGAAGACTTATGGTCTTGGGGAGATAAAGTTAACGGTGTTGTAAGACCTGCTGATTTAGATGACACTTTAGTTGCGAGAAACGTATTTTATTTAGTGGAAAAACCCATAAATAAACCTTTGAATATTCTAACAAGTAATGAAGGAGGAGCTTATACTTACTTAGAAAACTGGAAGACAAATAATGTTGATTACTTAATTAATCTAAGACTTTTAGATTCTATTAATAATTTAGAATTGAAAACTAATAAAGATGAAGAAATTTTTAATTATGTTTACAAAAATAAAGAAAAAGTATTTGAAAACGTTAACGAAGTTTCTAAATACTATTTATCCGAAGGATTTTATATCTACGCAATAACTAAAGTCAAAGACATTTTAGATATTAATATTGAAGAGATCATAAATTATAAGAAAACTAGTCTTAAAGGTAAAACTGATGTTGCACTAGCACTTATTTCAAATCCTAAAAATAATGATTTGCAAGAACTTTATTCAAGACAAAAAGATGATGGTCGCTTATATTTATTTCAACAAAAAAGATATAATTATAAGTTTAGAAATAAGTTTTTTGAAGATAAAGTAAATGAAATTGCAAGACAATATGTTGAATAAAAAACTATGTGGTTG
>SKIS01000010.1 GCA_007116295.1 Candidatus Woesearchaeota archaeon
CATTATAAGATACATTTTTAAAACTAAGAAATTCCTTAAAAGTCAAAGGATTAACTACAACATTTATAGTTCTACCAGTCAATAAATTAGAATATTCTTTTTTTATCAAAGAAGAATTAGAACCAGTAATAAAAATTTGTTTAATTTTTTGAGTATCATACATCTTTCTAACAAAATGAACCCAACTAGAACAATTTTGAATCTCATCAACAAACAAATACTCTATTTTTTGTATTTTGAGAAAAGAATAATACACCTCACTAAGAGAATAATTTTTTAATACTTCATCATCAAAATTTATATAAAGAACATTTTTTGATTGTTCAAGAACATTTTTTATAACTTGATAAATTAAAGTAGATTTCCCGACTCGCCTACCCCCCTCAACTATTTTTATTTCTTTAAAATCCAAATATTTAGACAAATCTATCTCTCTTCTAAATCCTAACAATTCATTAGGAAAATCTCCTTCCAACCAAGGATTCCAATCCAACAAAACCTTATTAATATCATCCATTTTATAATAAAGAAATATAACAAAAAATTAGTTAAGGACGTAAACATCAAATTCTTTCTAAGTGCAAAGCACCCATTTACTGTTTATCAGATTTATTTAGATTCTAAACTAACCACAATATATAACGTAGTTAAAATAAAATATAGATTCTCTCTATTACTAATAT
Organism: Candidatus Woesearchaeota archaeon; assembly: GCA_007116295.1. Lineage (GTDB taxonomy): Archaea > Nanobdellota > Nanobdellia > Woesearchaeales > 21-14-0-10-32-9 > SKIS01. The sequence goes on from SKIS01000010.1 coordinate 684, forward strand.
AATGAATTTAAATTAATAGCTATTTATATCAAGTTAACTAAAATCTAAATTAATGAAATATAACAAATAACTAAATTTTGTTATAATATACTGATACGAATTTCAAATATCGATTCTCCTCTTAGAACATGTGACTAAAAAAGTAAAAATATACTTCTTTTATACTAAAACAAACTGATAAAAGTCATGATTTCTTATTAAAATGCTTAAAAAAGTATTAACCACGATTACAAATCGCAGTAAATAGCAATAAACCGCGATTACAAATCGCAATATATAAATAAATAAAGCTTTATCCAAAAACCATGGAAAACGACTTAATTAAAGAAAGAAAAAACAAGTTAAAAGAACTTCAAGACAAACAAATAAATCCTTATCCAAGACAATTTTCAAAAAAGAAACAAGACATAAAAGACATTCTGAAAAAACACGAAGGCCTAAAACCACAAGAAAAAACAGAAGAGAAAGTATCTGTAGCCGGAAGAATAATCCTTTTCAGAAAAATGGGAAAAGCAGCTTTTATGACGATAAAAGACAACTTCAACCAAATACAACTTTATCTAAGAGAAGACGATACAAAAAATTATCCTTTACTAAAACAATTTGATTTAGGAGACTTCATAGGCGCAACAGGAAAAATATTTGCAACTAAAACAGGAGAAGTAACTGTTTACGTAGAAGAATTTGAAATGCTTTCTAAATCAATAAGACCTTTGCCAGACAAGCACAAAGGATTGCAAGATACAGAGTTAAAGTACAGAAAGAGATATCTTGATTTAATTATGAACCCTGAAAGTAGCGAAGTGTTCACAAAGAGATTGAAAATGATGCAGTACATCAGAGAATTTCTAAATAAACAAGGATATTTAGAAGTTGAAACACCTATACTGCAACCGATTTATGGAGGAGGATCCGCAAAGCCTTTCATAACCCATCATAACGAGTTAAAAATGGATTTGTACTTAAGAATAAGTCCTGAGTTATACTTGAAAAGATTAATAATCGGAGGCTACGAAGGAGTTTATGATATAAACAAGAACTTTAGAAATGAGGGTATTGACACAACACATAACCCAGAGTTTACGATGATTGAAATATATAGAACATACACAGATTATAATGATATGATGAAACTCATGGAAGATATGTACGAGTATGTTTTCAAAAAAGTTTTAGGAACCACAAAGGTAACTTACAAAGGTAAAGAAATAGATGTTAAAGCACCTTGGAAAAGAGTTAAAATGCTTGATTCTATAAAAGAACATGCAAAAATAGATGCTGCAAATATGAGCACAGAAGAACTTCACGCATTTGTAAAAGAAAAAAATATTCCTTTTGATAAAGAGCTTAAATGGGGTAATTTAGTACTTGAGATCTTTGAAGCTATGTGTGAAGATAAATATGAGCAACCAACATTCATAATAGATCATCCAATAGAAAGCACTGCTTTGTGTAAAACTCATCCAGACGATCCTCGATTAATAGAAAGGTTCGAGCCTTTTGCTTTAGGAATGGAACTTGGAAATGCATACACAGAGCTAAACGACCCTATATTGCAAAGAGAGTTATTAGAAGATCAAGCAAGACAACTAAGAGAAGGTCTAGATGATGAAGCTAATCCTATGGATGAAGATTTTCTGCAAGCAATCGAACATGGAATGCCTCCAACAGGAGGTTTAGGTATAGGTCTTGATAGGATGGCTATGCTTTTAACAGGAAAAGATAGTATTAGAGACGTCATATTCTTCCCAACTATGAAGCCACAAAATGATTGAGATAGACGGATCCTTTGGAGAAGGAGGAGGAAGCGTACTTAGAACAAGTATAGCTATGAGTCTTCTCACCCAAAAACCTTTTAGAATATTTAATATAAGAAAAAACCGCAGTAAACCAGGGCTTAGAAAACAACACCTTACTTGTTTAGAGCTAGCTCAAAAAATAAGTGAAGGAAAGCTAGTTAATGCATATGAAGGAAGTCAAGAAGTAGAGTTTTATCCAGGAAAAATTAAGGGCGGTAGCTACGAAATAGATGTGAAGAGTGCGGGAAGTGTTTTCTTAGTTCTTCAAAGCGTTTTTTTCCCAGTTTATTTGTCAAAGAAAAAAGTTAAAATAAAGTTAATTGGAGGAACAGACGTTCCTTTCAGTCCAGGACTTGATTATTTTAACAATATGTTTTTGTATTATTTTAAAGAAGGTACTAAAATTATTTCTAGTAAACGAGGATTTAATCCTAAAGGTCAAGGAAATTATCATTTGAGTATTAAGGGAGATAGTTTTGAGCTTCCAAAAAGTCAAAGAGGCGATTTAGTTGCGATAAAAGGAGTTGTTTTTGGCTCTTCAAACACGCAAAAAGAATTAGATATAATGTTAAGATCTTTAGATACTCTTCTTACAAAACATAAAGTCAAAGTAGACATTTTAAAAAATCTAGCTCAAACAAAAAACCCCGATTTTGGCTGTTTTGTTTATGCTATTTATGATGAATGCAGAGTAGGATCAGGAGAGATAAGTAATAAAAAAAGCCCTTATCAGCTAGGAGAAACAGTAGCTAAGAGACTTAACGAGTATTTAGATAGCTACGGCTTAGACCCTCTTTTAGCAGACCAACTATTTTTGTTTTATGCACATAAAAGAGAAGATTTTGTAACGACAAAAATAACTCCTCATCTTAAAAGTAATATTTATGTCTACGAAGAGTTTACAAATAAAAAAATAAAATTAAATGAGGCTTTCGGAGAAGTTATTTGCCGTTAGATATCTGCTCATACAATTCTCTTATTGTTTTGAAATACCCTTCTTTTTCTTCTTTTGAAAGAGAGCTAGATACAAACTCAGATCTTAAAGAGTTGTATTTTCTTTTACACCATACATTGTTTTAACTTTATCACAAATAGTATTTCTAAGAGTTTCTTCACTTTTTGCTTGAACTAAGGCTATTATATCTGTAGGTCCCCACATTGCTCTAGCATATATTATTCCTTGAA
>SKIS01000038.1 GCA_007116295.1 Candidatus Woesearchaeota archaeon
TCTATCTTCTCCATCAACATCACCACTACCAACGCCTACTTTAAGATCAGGATACTCTTTTTTAAAATGCTTAAACTTTTCGCTAGCCAAAGCTCTCAAAGGAACAACATAAACAGCTTTTTGACCATTTAAAACTTTTTGAATCATAGCCATCTCTCCAACCAAAGTTTTACCACTAGCAGTAGGTGTGCAAACAAGCAAATTATTACCTTCAAAAAGACCTGAGTTAATACTCTTTTCCTGGCTAGGTCTTAACTCTTCAAAACCCTTTTTCTTTAAAATATCAAAAATTTTAACAGGAATTTTGTCTTTATACTTATCCATAAGTATTAGAAATAAGTTATTTATTAAAAAGTTATCCTGGAATTTATCAGAAACAATTATATAATTCAAAAGTAGGTAAAAACTATGAAACTAACAGTTTTAGGAGCAGGAACTTTTGTTGCTGAGATAAATAGAACTGCTTCTGGATATCTATTAGAAATTGAAGATAAAAAAATAATATTTGATTTTGGTAGGGGAACAATAAGAAATTTACTAGAATTAGGACATAATCTTGAAAATCTAGATAAAATATTTATTTCTCATGTACATGCTGATCACTTATTAGAGCTTATAAACTTCATAATACATTTAGTTATTAATCCAGATAAAAAAAGAAAGTATGGACTTGATATATCGGATAAAAAATACCAAGTATATGGTCCTGAAGGGTTAAAAAATTCTATAAATTCAATTTTAGATGCAGTCTCATTTAATAAACAAAACTTAGAAGAAATAATATCTATAAAAGAGATTGCTCCAAAGCAAATTTTAACATTTGATAATTACACTATAGTGCCTTTTCAAGCTATGCATAATAAAGGATTGAATGCTTTGGGTTATAGGGTGAAAAAAAGTGAAAAAATATTTTTTTACTCTGGAGACACTACTTATTGTGAAAGCATAATAGAGGGGGCAAAAGATGCGGACCTGGCAATAATAGAAGCGTGTCTTAAAAGCTCAGAAAATCACATGAATGGTATAGAAGCAGGCTTAGTTGCTACAAAAGCAAATGTGAAGCTTCTTATGCTAACACACATAGCAAGAACTTATCTTTCAGATGTAGAAGAAGATTTAAGAAAAACCTATGGAGGAAAATATTTGATTGCTGAGGATAAGTTATGTGTGAAATTTTGATTAATAATTAAATTAAAAAGCCTTTCAACTTCTTATTTAAACCGTCATATACTGTCCTTTTTTTCTTAACATTTAATTTTGCTATCTTTTTTTCTAGAAATATCTTTTTTAAAGTAAAAATATAATTCAATTTTATGACGCTGTCTTTTATCATACCATCTTTTTCTGTTAAAAGAATTCCTCTATGATTGAGATTGCTTGTGATTCCTGCTGCCACTACATTGTTTTCGTCTTCAAATAAAACTAAGGCAGGTCTCTTCTTTACTTTAGAACTGTCTACAAAAGGAAATGTTGTAATGACTACATCTCCAGAATTATACCTTATTCCAGTGTTCATCTTCTTCGTTATCCCAAAGTTCTCTCATCTTTTCTTTTTGAGCTTTAAATAGAGGGCTTAATTCATCATCAGAATTTTCAACAAACTTTTTTACTACAAACTCCACAGCCTCGCTTTTATCTCTTAAGCCATGTGTTGCCTTAACAATATTAAGCACTTTATTAGTTTCTTTTTTTATTTTTATCAAAGCATTCACCATCTTAGTTCACCTAAGTTTAAATAAGTTGAACTAATTTATATATTTTAATAAAGAGAAATCTCTTTATTATACTTACTACCAAAAAACCGGAAAGTTATCTTGACTTACTCTAAATAATGAACTTTTTTATTTTCGTCATAAATGAGTCTTGTTTTTGAGGAACTTTCTATTAATTTTATTATTAGATTTGCTATCTCTGAAGGTGTAGAAAGCTCTCTTTTAGCATACTCTTCTTTAGTGTGTCCTTCTTGACTTACTCCTCCTTTGAAAGGTCCTAGAAATGCTTCTTTAACAACAAATTTGTCTTTTCTAAATAGTTCTGCTAACAAGTTCAAACTTTTTTTTGTCAAAGAGTAAATAGCAGGATCTTTTTTCAAATCTAAGCCGTGTCTACTATTTATGAATAATATTTGGCCATTTAGAGAAAGCTTGGCGTATCTTGAAATAAGCCAGGATCCTAAAACGTTAATTTCTAAAGAGGTTTTGAAGTCTTCTAAACTTATTTCGGATATTGTTCCTCTTCTCATAACTCCTGCATTATTAATTATTAAATCAAACTCTTCGAGTGTTGAAAGAAGTTTTATTGTTTCTTCACTTCGAATATCTAACTTGTGATAAGTAACGTTTTGTAATTCTTGTTGAGGTTTAACTATGTCTATACAATGTATGGTGCTCGCTTTTAAGTGCTTGCAAAGTTCATATCCTAGTCCTTGGCTTGCGCCTGTTATTAGTACTCTCATATGGTGTTTGTTAATCTACTTTTTTTGATTGCCAATACTCTCTCAAGGAGGATATCTTTCCTTCTTTTATTTCCATAATAGCGACTTCTTTTATTCGAGTTCTATGTTTTTTTATATTGCTGTCAAATGACGCGTCCCATTCTGCTATTAGTACATTGTCAATTACATAGTAGTTTAGTAGCTTGAAGGTTATATTTGATTGCTCATCACATACTTTATCTTGCCAATAAGAGGCTATTCCTTTGTGGCCTTTATGGGGTTTTTCAAAAGCTCGCTCTTTATATTCTGCGTCTTGGGTAAATATGCTAAGAATTTTGGCTACGTCTTGTTTTATCCAGGCTTGTTTATATGTTTCAAGTATCTTTTCAGCTACGTCTTTTGTTATCATGTTTTAGAGTAAACGTTACTTATTTTTAAATCATTCTTTATACTTTTTGTAACTAATAAGTAGTAAAATATATAAAGGAGTGTTACTTACAAAAAGGTATGAAACGAAGAAAAACTCCTAATACATCAACAAACTCTTGGAAAATGTACTTAACAGGTGCTCTAGCAGGAGCTATAATAACAGGTCTTGCGTCCTCTTATTTTTCAAAAGACGCTAACAAGGAATATGACTTAAACACTTCTCAAGACGAAATTGGGCTTGTAGATACAACAAGTCAAGAAAACATTTCAAACCAAGTCGTGTTACCGCAAAAAATCGCAGATTTAGAAAAAATTGTTGATGAAACTCCTATTTCATTAGAAAAAGACACTGCTTCAATAGTGGACACTCTAAGCAATGAGGTTCAAAGTAAATCTTACGATGTTGAAAAAATAGCGGAAACTCACATGCATTATAACTTTACAACTCAAGGATTAGAAGAGGCTCAAAAAAGAGCACAAAAACTATTAAACTACGGAAAAGTAACTCAAGAAAAGAAACTAGTATTAGAAAAATCTCTTGTTCTTGCAGATAGTCTGAAAAATGTAATAGCAAACGATCCTTTTCACCCAGAAAACATACTGGACACTTACAAAAAAATAGATTCTGTAAGATTCAGAGGATTTTACGAGCAGTAACTTTTTTTTAAAATAATAAAAGTTACATCTCATCTAAAACATCGATACCTAAAAGATTCAAGCCATCCCCAACTACTTCTCTTATTTTATGGAGCAAATAAAGTCGGGACTTTTGAAGCTCTTTACTATCAACAATAATCTGAA
>SKIS01000049.1 GCA_007116295.1 Candidatus Woesearchaeota archaeon
CAAAAGTATTCTCCTTTATCATTTCTTTTTTTAATCTCTAAAGAAGTGAATCCTTCTAAAGGCGCGCTAACAACACCTAAAGTTACATAAGCAAACCCTGTTCTTATCCCTACTTCCATTGCTTCCTTTTTATCGTTAAAAGAGCAAAATTTTTCTTTACTTATTTCATCTGCTATGATTAATGCAACTCTCCAATCTAAAGGAGCGTATTTTTCTTCTAATTCTATTATTCTTTCAATTGCTCCACTGCCTGCTATTTGAGGAGCTACTGCACTGATAAGCCCTACTACTCTTTCTGCTAAGTTCTCCGCTATTTTTACTTCTACAAAGTCTTTAGGATCTATACCTGTTTTTCGGGCTTTATTAGCTAAGTCATAAAGATGGGACGTTTCCGTTTTCAATTTTTTAAAGTATTCACTTTGCTGCATTTTCTATTTTTTCTCTTTCTTCTTCTTTTTGTTTTTTTGTTAAAAAGTTTATAATCTTAACATCTCTTGATTGTAAATTCACAATAGTTACTCTTCCTGGAAGGGGTTCTAATCCTCTTTTGATTTGGTCTTCTGTTGTTTCTGTCCATGCACTACTATTTATCATTGTGACATTATTATAATTAGCCACGCTTGCTCTGTGTATGTGCCCTGTTAAGAAGAAGTCAGGAACTTTATCTATAAATAAGAAGTCTTCTTGTGGATCTGGCAAGACAAGCGTCGAGCCATGTGTGGGAGCAAGGTGTCTTCTTTGAAGTAAAAATTTCATTATTAAGTCTACTCTTCTTTGCCCTCCTAGTGCTCTTATACTAGGTATATTTTCTGCGTAGTAAATAAGACTTCCTCCATGGTATAATAAAACGTTAAACCCTGGAAAGTCCTGTGTTTTTCCTACGTTAACAACGGCTGGGTTGCTTACAAGAGTTAAATTTGGTATCTCGTAAAGCGCTTTGGCAAACTCTTTGCTTGGCTTTTCTTGAGGCTCTGCTAAACGACCTGTGTCGTGGTTTCCTGTTGTTGAAATTATTTGTATATGTGAAGGTATTTTCTTTAGCCATTTGGCGGCGTCGTCATACTGGTCTTTGACATCTATTATGTCTAAGTCTTTTTCTTGGCCAGGGTATATTCCTGCTCCTTCGATTGTGTCTCCTGCTAAAAAAATATATTTTATTTTGCTAATTATTTTTTTATGTTCTTCATCGCCTATTTTTCCATTGAGCCAATCTATAAATTTTTGAAAAGCTTCTTTCATGAAGACTTTACCACCAAAATGTGTGTCTCCTAAAAACAGCGCATATTCTTCTTTCTTTTGCTTCTTTAATTCGTGTGTTCTAGGCACATCTGGAAAAATTATATTATCTACAAATATTGCTCCTCCGAGCCATACACCTGTTATACCTACTACTTCATCAAGAACTAAATCCATGGCTTCTTTGTATAACTCTGTGTTATCATCTGTTTTTTTTATCACTGCTGTGCAAAGACCTGTGGGGTCTTCTAGTTCTATTATTATATTTTTATTTTTGGTAACTCTTTTTTCTAGTATCATCCCTATCGTTGCTACTTTGTCTGATCTGTTTTTTCTTTTGATGCGATTTATGCTACTGACAGAGCCTAGTTCTTGGCGAGATTTTAATATTGACGCAGTGTTTTCGAATCTCAAATTAAATATTTTTACAAAGTCTTGAAAAGTTCTTTTTTGGCTTTCTTTTGTGTAGTCTTTTATTATTTCCACTCTTGGTTTGGAGTCTGCCTTCTTATTATACAGGTAGTTATTAATAAGTTCCTTATCTAGGATGTCTAAGTCTTCTCCAAAAAAGTTTATTACTTCTTTTATTGTTTGTTCGTCGTATTGGCTTGAAATAACTTCTGGGCTGACTAAGACACCTTTTTTCATTAAGTTGTCTAGTATTTGTGTCATTTTAGTATAGTTTATACTTGCTTTGTTTCTTTTGATCTAAATCTAGTTCTTCTTGAAGAATTTGAAGAATTTTCTTTTCTACGTTCTTGCTTAGCGATAAGTTTATTTCTCTTGTTCTTCCAAATCTTCCTTTGCTTACTACCTTTGCATTTATTATTCCTAACATATCTAGCTCCGCTATTATGTCTGATATTCTTCTTTGTGTTAGAGGTCTTAAACCTATTTTGTCGCATATTTCTTTGTAAAGATCGTATATGTCTCCTGTGTAAATATCAGTATTTTTTTCTCTTGCTAAAAGCAATATTGGATATAGTGTTGCTTGGAATTGTTTAGGATGAGTTCTGACCATGTCTATTATTCTATCTCTTTCAATTTTGTCTTCTGCTTCGTCTATGTTTTCTATAGTTACTGTTTCTTGATTTTTTCTTTCCGCTAGTTCTCCTGCGACTCTTAGTAGTTCTAGTGCTCTTCTTGCGTCCCCGTGCTCTCTTGCTGCATAGGCTGCGCATTTTTGTATTACTCCTGGTTGTATTATATTTTCTTTAAATGCTAAGTTGGTTCTTCTTTTTAGTATGTCTTGTATTTGCATAGCATTGTAAGGTGGAAAAACTAGCTCTTCTTCAGATAGAGAAGATTTTACTCTTGGATCTAAATTGTTTGCAAACATTAAGTCGTTACTTATTCCTATTAAGCTTAGTTGAGAGTCTTTTAGTTCGGAGTTTATCCTTGTCAAATTATATATTATTTCGTCTCCTGCTTTATTTACTAATTGATCTATTTCGTCTAGTATTATTATAACAGTCTTTTTTTCTTTGTTTAGGGCATCAAAAAATATGTTGTATACTTCGTCTGTGGGCAGTCCTGTTGGAGGTACTGCTCTTCCGAAAAGTCTTGCAAGTTCTGCTATTAGTCTATATTCTGTATCTGCTATTTTTTTTAATTTACAGTTAAGATAAAAAAGTCTTAAAGGAAGCCCTTTTGTTTTAGCTAAGTTTTCCATTTGTTCAGCTATGTATCTACTTACTAATGTTTTTCCTGTTCCTGTTTTTCCATAAATAAATAAATTGCTTGGTTTGTCATTTTTTAATGCAGGAGCCAGTACTTGCGCTACGTAGTTTATTTGTTCATCTCTATGACTTATTTCTCCAGGTATATAGCTGGATTGTAATACTTTTTTGTTTTGGAAAATTGTATCTGTAACCAAGAATTTTTCGAAGAATGTGTTTAAGTTTTTACTTACCATAATACTCCAAAAGAAATAAGGGTTATATAAACATTCTTCTTTTGGAAACTATATTATAATAAGATATATGTTTCTTTTTATGTTTTACAAACTATAAAAGTCACCCCTTTATTTCCTGTGGAAAATGTTTTTAGAAGAAAGCAGGTCTCCTCTCAACTTTTTTTAAGAGGACAAAAAAATAGTTCCAAACGAAACCAAGGTGTTTTTTTCTAAATCAAAAATTCGATTTATTTATTTTCTATATTGTAAATATATAA
>SKIS01000001.1 GCA_007116295.1 Candidatus Woesearchaeota archaeon
AGATCCATTCCTGCATCTCCTTTGTGTGCATATCTAGGAATAGTAGCGTCTTCACTTAATTTCTTGAATTTTATTTCCATAACTTAAAAGAATTGATTGATTATTTATTAAATTAACTAGTCTAAAAATTTCTATAAAAACCTAAAATCTTCCGAAAATCTTATCCAAAGTAATATTATTCTGCCTTAACAATCATTTTTTATGATAATAATAGTAGATGCCAATATTTTATTTTCAGCGTTAATAAAAAACGGATTAACAGCAAATATATTAGTACAAGAAAATTTTGATTTTTATGCTCCTTCATATTTATTAAAAGAGTTTGCTAAGTATGAACAAATTATTTTAGAAAAAACAAAAAGAAGTAAAAAGGATTTTGAAGAAATAATAAATATATTACAAAAAGTCATTAATTTCGTTCCAAAAAGACTTTATTCTAATTTTTTATTAGGTGCAAAAAATGTTTGTCCCGATCCTAAAGATATGGATTATTTTGCATTAGCATTAAAATATGATTGCTCTATCTGGTCTAATGATAAAAAACTAAAGGAGCAAGATTCAGTGCACATAATATCCACTAATGAGTTGTTTGAGAAAATAAAAAAATATAAATAAACGTAATATACATAATATACATAAAAAGGTGAAAACATGGTTAGCTTAACATTATCTGTACCCAAAGAACTAAAAAAAGAAATGGAAGAACATAAAGAAATAAACTGGAGCCACGTAGCAAGAGAAGCAATACAAAATAAAATAATTATGTTAAATAAATTTAAAGAATTCACAAAACAAAGCAGCTTTAATGAAGAAGACGCAATAAAACTTGGAAGAAAAATAAAAAAGTAGTGTCTTTATTCAAAGACACATACTTGAACACATTGCATTGTGCAGATAACATCTGGGTAATCAGGATCGTTTCTACATGCACTTTCGCACTCTAAGAACTCTCCTCCTAATTGCTCACATGCTGCTTGACTTATCATTTCACACTCGTCAAATTCTGGAAGAGCGTTTCCACCTAAAAGTTCACAAGCTTGATATAAGTCTTGAGGAAGCTCCACGTCTTCAACAAATGTTTGTCCATCAGCACTACATTGTCTTGGGTAACTTTCCATAACAGGATTTCCTGCTTCCACGCACTCTTCGAAACTACTTATAGGAGCATCTTGAGTACATCCCACCAAGAAAACGAGTCCTACCATTAATATTAATAATGTCTTTTTCATATTAAATCACCTATGGCGTTTAGACTGATTATTAAGTATATAATTCTTTGTTTTTTCGAGTATTTCCGAAAGACTTCTGGAAAATAAAAAAAGAGTTTTGTATTTGAAATAATTAATAACATTTTTAAACGAGGTTTATTCTAGTTTATCTATGAGTAAAAATAAAGTTGTTTTAGTTATTAGAGATGGTTATGGTAAGCGAGATGAAAGACAAGATAACGCTGTAATGTTAGGAAAAACTCCTTTTACCGATAAACTTATGAATGATTATCCTACAACTCTTCTTAGAACAAGCGGTAATGATGTTGGTCTTCCAAAAGGTTATATGGGCGGATCAGAAGTTGGACATTTAACTATTGGTAGTGGAAGAATTGTTTGGCAAAGTCTTGAGATGATCAATAGAAGCATCCAAGATAAATCTTTTTTTGATAATGAAGCATTTGTTTCTTTGATTAAATATGCTAAAAAAAATAATAAAGCAGTACATTTAATGGGTCTTTTGCAAGATAAAGGAGTTCATGGACATCAAGATCATTTATTTGCTCTTTTAGAGCTTTGCAAACAACACAATTTAGCTAAAGACAAGGTTTGGATACATATTTTTAGTGATGGAAGAGATAGTCCTCCAAGAAGCTTAAAAGGATATGTAAAGACACTTACTCAAACTATGTCTAAATTAGAAATAGGAGTTATTGGAAGTCTGATAGGAAGATATTTTTCTATGGATAGAGATACTCGTTGGGATAGAACTAAAAAAGCACATGACTTGCTTTTAGAAAGTAAAGGAAGTAAGTTTGAAGACGTGTTTAGTGCTATAGATGATGCTTATGAAAAAGAAGAAAATGATGAGTTCATCGAGCCAAGAGCGATAAATAATTTTAGTGGCATTTACGATGGAGATGTCGCCATATTTTATAATTATAGAACCGATAGAGTGAGGCAACTCACTAAGAGTTTAATAGAGGAAGATTTTAGAGATTTTGATAGAGCGAAAGTGTTAGATTTAAAACTTGGAGTCATGACTAGTTATTATGATAATATAACTGCTAAGGTAGCTTTTGAAAGTGTTGTTCCTAAAAACATTTTGGGAGAAATTATAAGCCAAAAAGGCTTGAAACAGCTTAGAATTAGTGAGACTGAAAAGTACCCTCATGTCACCTTCTTTTTTAATGGCCAAAGAAATGAGGCTTTTGAAAACGAGCAAAGAGTTTTGATACCTAGCCCAAGAGAAGTTGCCACTTATGATGAGAAGCCCGAGATGAGTATTTTTGAGATTAAAGATGCATTAATCCGTGAAATGGATAAAGACTACGATTTGATTGTTGTGAATTATGTTAATGGAGATATGGTAGGTCATACAGGTAAGTTAGATGCAGCCATAAAAGCAGTTGAAGCAGTTGATAGTGCTTTGGAAGAGACAATCAGAGTAGGCCTCGAGAAAGGTTATGATTTTTTAATATTTGCAGATCACGGTAATTGTGAAGAAATGGCTGGAGAACACCAGACGAGTCACACGCTTAATGATGTTGATTGCATTCTTGTTAGTAATAAAGAAAACTATCAGAAAGATAAAGTTAAGTTGAAATATGGAGGGTTGAAAGATATAGCTCCAACAGCACTCGATATTTTAGGTATTGAAAAGCCTTCTGAGATGAGCGGAGAGAGTTTGATTGAAAAAAATAATTGAAGAAGCTCAAAAAAACATTTAAATAACTAAAACCTATAATCCATATATGAATTTGTATGTTGGCATTGATATTGGAGGAACCAATATTAAGCATTTAGTGAGAGAAAAAGATAAGGTTTTGTTATCTGGCTCTTGTAAGTCAAGTGATTTTAGTAGAAAAGAAGAGCTTTTAGAATACATTTTTTCTTTAATAAAAGATATTGTTTCGAAGTATAAAATTGAAAATGTAAAAGGGATAGGAGTGGGCTCTAAAGGACGAGTAACAGAAAAAGGAGTTATACTTTGTAGCAGTTACCCCGCGGTAAATGACCTTGACTTAGTAACAAGTATAGAAAAGGAATATGGAGTTAAAACAAGAGTTGTAAATGATGCTAGTCTTCCTTATTATGCTATAAGA
>SKIS01000059.1 GCA_007116295.1 Candidatus Woesearchaeota archaeon
GGAGGAACAGCTGCAGCAGTATCAGTTATAATCGCAGATTATGTGAGGGTCAAAAATGGTTATGAGTCCTACGATCCTACTGAAAAAGAAATAAAAAGATGTCACGCTGAGCTTGAGGACTATCACGAATACATTACAAACCTACAGTATTTTCCCTCAAAAAAAGAAACAGAATTCTTAATGAAACATCTTCCTGTGGAAATAAGTGGAGATCCTTCGGAAAGATACGAAATTAGTAGCGCCTTATTAAAAGATCTTCCTAGAATTCCTACAAACGTATTAAGGTCAGGATATTGTCTAATTCACAGTAGCTGTGTTCCTTTAAAAGCGCCAAAGCTTTGGAAACAATTAAAGAACTGGGGAGAAGACCTAGATTTAAAGCATTGGAATTTCTTAGGAGAGTTTGTAGAACTGCAATCTAGCATGAAAAGTAAAGGTGCTTCAAAAAAAGAAGAAAACAGACTACCTCCAGATTATACCTATATAAAAGACTTAGTTGGAGGAAGACCTGTTTTAGGCCACCCCCTTAGAAATGGAGCTTTCAGATTAAGATACGGAAGAAGTAGGACTTCAGGATTTAGTGCTCAATCAGTACATCCTGCCACCATGATTATATTAAACAAGTTTTTGGCTATAGGCACGCAGCTTAAAGTAGAAAGACCTGGTAAAGCGGCAGCGTATACTAGTTGTGATACTATAGAAGGTCCAATAGTAAAACTCCATAATGGAGACGTTCTTAAAATAGATTCTGTTAAAAAAGCAAATCAATACTATTCTCAGGTAAAAGAAATACTTTATTGTGGAGATGTGCTAATTAATTACGGAGACTTTTTTGATAGAGCGCATAAACTCGTTCCACCGGGCTATTGTCAAGAGATATGGCTTTTGGATTTAGACAAAAAAAAGCTTGCTAGAGAGTTTCCAGAAAAAGCACAGTTAATATTAGCTGATGTTTTAAGATTCAAGCCAACTTTTGAAGAAGCAAAAGCTATATGTCAAAAATGTGATGCTCCTATGCACCCAGACTTTGTTTATTATTGGGACGCGATTTCACCACAAGAAGTTCTAGATTTAAGAGAATATTTACAATCAGAAAAAGACTCTTTAGATAAAAGAAAAAGACTGCTAGAACTAATAGGGCTTCCTCATAGAGTTAGAGAAGGAAAAGTTTTAGTTCGAAAAGAACATGATGAGGCAATAGCGGAGATTTTGAATCTTAATAATCAAGTGAAAGCAGAGCTAAAAGAAGAGGTTTATGATCAGGTAAACTTTTTTTCTCCATACAAAATTAAACCAAAAGAAGGCACTTTTATAGGAAGTAGGATGGGGAGACCTGAAAAAGCAAAAATGAGAAAATTAACAGGTAGTCCTCACGGAATATTCCCTGTTGGTGAAGAAGGAGGAAGGCTGAGGAGTTTTCAAAGCGCTTTAGAAGCGGGCAAAATAAATAGTCTATTCCAAATATATACTTGCTCTTGCGGTCATGAAACTCCTTTAAGAGTCTGCGAAAAATGCGGAAAAAGTACTGAGCTCAAGTCTTTTGAAAACAAGAATGAATACACAGGGGAGATGAAGACATATAAATTTACTAAAGCAACTATTAACATACGTCCTCTCATAGATTCTATGAAGAAAATACTCCAAACAAACATCATTCCTGATCTCATAAAAGGAGTTAGGGGTACTTGGAGCGAGCACCATACAGCTGAGCACTTAGCTAAAGCTATTTTAAGAGCGAAATATGATGTCCACGTAAATAAAGACGGAACAGTAAGATACGATTGCTCAGAACTGCCACTAACACATTTTAAGCCTAAAGAAGTCAGCGTAAGCGTTGAAAAACTTAAAGAATTAGGTTATGATAAAGACATAAAAGGTAATCCTTTAGAGAGTCCAAACCAAGTATTAGAACTTAAAGTTCAAGACATAGTTTTACCTTGCAGTCCAGACGCATTAGATGAACCTGCTGATGAAGTATTGTTTAGAGTAACAAAATTTGTTGATGAATTATTAGAAAAAGTTTACAAATTACCACCACATTACAATCTAGAATCTAAAGAAGACTTAGTAGGTCACTTAGCAGTTGGACTTGCACCTCATACATCTGCAGGAATAGTAATGAGAATAATAGGTTTTAGCAAAACACAAGGATTTTTTGCCCATCCATACGTTCACGCAGCTATGAGAAGAGACGCTGATGGGGATGAAGCATGTATATTATTACTTGCTGATGCATTTTTGAATTTTTCAAAAGATTATCTTCCTAGCAGCAGAGGAAGCACCATGGACGCGCCTTTAGTTTTAACAACTAAATTAATACCAAAAGAAGTAGACGACATGGTCTTCAATTTAGATATTGCTTGGAATTATCCTAAAGAACTTTACGATGCAGCAAACGAATACAAACTTCCTTATGACGTAAAGGTTCCTTTAGTCGCAGACAGGCTAGGTGAAGAAAACCAGTATTATGGATTTGGATTCACACACGATACCGACGACTTAAACGAAGGAGTGCTTTGCTCGGCATATAAAACTCTTCCAAGCATGGCAGAAAAAGTTGAAAGCCAAATGGATTTAGCAGTCAAAATAAGAGCTGTTGACGAAAAAGATGTTGCAAAACTAATAATCGATAAGCACTTTATAAGAGATACAAAAGGTAATTTGAGAAAGTTTAGCTTGCAGCAATTCAGATGTGTTGCTTGCAACGAAAAATATAGAAGACCTCCTCTCGCAGGCAAGTGTGTTAAATGTTCTGGAAAAGTAATCTTTACTATAAGCGAAGGTAGTATAATAAAATACATGAAATACATGCAGATGCTCAGCGAAAAATACTCTGTGGATCAATACACCAAATTAGTCATAGAAATGACCCAGAAAAGAATAGAAGGTGTTTTTGGAAGAGAAAAAGAAAAGCAAACAGGACTGAGTGAATTCTAATTTATATTTTAGAATAAAAACTGTATCTCGCACCACAAACTTGGCACTTAATGTAATATATGTCTCCTTCTTGAGTCATCTTAGTATCTGCTTTAGAACATTCTTTGCAAAAAACAAATTCTTCAGCGTATTGATTTATTTTTTCATTAATCTTCGAAGCAGGTATTTTACTTCCAAATATTACTGCTCCTTTTCTCATATTTCCAGGAGTTGCTAATTCTTTTAATACATATTTTAGTAAGTGAGATATTTTTCTGTTTAGAACATCGGCTATTTGAGAAAAATTACTAACAATAGTTTTATTACCTTCGATTTGACCTCTGACTTTAGGTATGTTAAACCTGTCTTTTTCTTGGCTTATTTCAGGCAGTTCGCTTCTTGCTGCTTTTAACATTGCTTCGTAATCCATGCTGTTAGTGAATTAGAGCTTATTTATAAACTCTTTGTCCGAAGTAGTTAAACTTTTTTTACAACTATATCTGTATTTTTTAAGAAATCAAGTCCTGAAGAGTCCTTATCATATTCCTCTAAGTAGTAAAGTTCTTTTATACCTGAATTTGCTATTAACTTAGCACAGTTTATACACGGACTCATACTAGTAAAAATTATGCTATTGCTTATGTTAATACCGTTTCGCAGACAAAATAGAAGAGCGTTCTCTTCAGCATGATATTCGTTTAGCTTACTCCAAGCATGATGTTTTTCTCTGTCAAAGTTTTCTTTACTGAAAATCTCGTTACAATGCTTAACTTTACTAGGCACACCATTATAGCCTATTGCGATGATGCGAGTATCTTTTACTATTACTGCTCCTACTTGTTTACTTATACAAGTGCTGAGTTTGCTTGTTTCTACACATATTTTCTTTATGTAATCTACGAATTTAGGTTTCATTTTAGTAATAATTGCCTTAACTCAGTTATATCTTTAACGATTTTGTGAGCTTTTGAATATGCTTGGTGAGTTCCCCAGTTTACAAGAATTCCTTTAGCACCTATGGCCAGTCCTGCATCTACGTCGCTCGGCTTATCTCCTATAACGAAATCTGCTTTTCCAAGTTGGTTTGTGCACATCTTCACTAAGTCTTCCTTTTCAAAATCTAAACTAGGAGGATTTCCTGCTACGTGTTCAAAATAACTTTCTAAAGACAATCTTTTTAAAACTTCTTTAACAATATCTTCTCTTAAAGTAGTGGCTATGCTTAAAATATGACCTTGCTGTTTTAATTTTTCTAAAAGGCCTTTTACTCCTTCAAACAAAACTCTTTCTTTAAGCTCGTTTGAAACGCCTAGATAATGATATTTGAACAAATCAGTCATCATAACAGTGAGTTCTTTATCATCTGTAACACCTGTATATTTAGAAATAAGCTGTTTATTAACTTTATAATGGGAGTCGTCTTTCATGGCTTTGGCAAGCCAATCAGGATCAAACTCCTGACCTAAAGTTTTGCTTCTTCGAATCGCTGCTTCTTTTGCAACATCAACCTTTGCAAGTGTTCCGTCCCAATCAAATATTATGTGCATAAAATCACTTCAATAGTCCGTATGGTGCTAAAGCATCCAATATTTCTTCTCTAGCGTTCTCTATTTTTGGCATTTCTTTTCCTGTTATGGTTTCTGCCAGTCCTGTATATAGCTCGCCTGTCTCTAAGAAAAGGCTATCGGGTAGACCTGTTTCTTTCGCGTATACTTTCCTTTGAGAACTCATATCAGAATTTAAGAGAATTTCGTTGTTAGGAGTAAAGTTTATTATTCCTTGTCTGAAAAATTCTTTAGAGTCTTCTCTTATTTCTCCTTTTTGATAGAGTGCTTTATTCAAATATCTTGACGAATCAGGAGTGCCTACTTCATCCATGTAAATCATATGTATGGAACCATCATCTTTTTGTATGTATCCAAATTCAAACTTGGTGTCTACAAATAAATAACCTAATTTTTCTAAGTGCTCGCTTATTGTTTTAAATCCTGCTTTGAGCAACACCTCGTATGTGGGAATATGCATAGGATATCTAAATCCAAACGCTTCATAGTTATCTATTATTTGATCTCTTGTAATTGGCACATCTTCTTTTTCAGGCACGCCTTCCACGCCTTTTATAGTTCCTTTAGTAGTTGGGGTAAGTAATAGTTCAGGCAGTCTCTGATTTTTTTTCAGACCGTTAGGAAGTTGTATTCCACAAAATTCTTGTTTTCCTTTTTCATAACTTCTCCACATGCTGCCTGTTATGTATTGTCTTGCTATTGCCTCTATTTTTATGGGTTGGGCTTGTTCAACTATCCAAACCATCGGGTGTGGGGAAGCGATTATGTGGTTTTCTGCTAATCCCATATCGTTGAATTTATCAAACCAAAATTTTGAGATTGCGTTTAAAGAAGCTCCTTTGCCTGGAACTCCTGTCAATCCTCCTTCTGATGTCCAGTTTTCTTCAAAAGCAGAAACCCTGTCGCTTATAACAAGCACTCCTTTCCGATTGGTTTCATATCCTAATCCTAGACTTGCAAGGTGCTTGCTATCTTCTTCACCAAGCCAATAACCACTTCTTACTTTTCCATCAGCTTTAGTTTCGTTTTTAATAGGTAAATCGTCTGTTTTCGTTAAAATTTTTTGTTTCATAGTATCTTTATTTTGGAAAGAGTTTTTAAATATTTTTTCCTTAATCACCTCCTAGTGATATATTTTTTTCTTTACAACAAAATATTTAAAGGAAAGTTCTAATAGTTTGATTATGTCTTTAGCACACATTACCAAAAACTGCATGTTTGTGGTAGTGAGCAGACTGCTGAAGATTAAACTATATGCTTGGTAAGTCAAAACTTTTTTTCTTAAGGCTTGCAAAGTGTATAAAAAATAAATTCTATAAATTTTGTAAGCTCTAAGAAAAGATTAGGCGACTTGCCACCATAAAAAAATATGCCATGAGGTGGTAAAAATGTCAGAATGTGTTTTGTGTAGAGAAACAGTAACAAATCCGCTTTGTCCGGATTGTATAAGTGAAGGTATAGAGCAATGGCTTAAAGAAAGCGGATTGCCTTCATATGCGCCGACAGTGACAGGTGTTGAAGGAGAACAATGCATCAGATGTGATAAAAAAATTGATGTGTGCCTGTACTGCCACACAAAACAAATCTATGAGTGGCTTAAAGAAAGAAAAACAAGTAAGTTGCTGCTCAGAGAATTCGTGGACTTTTTCCACTTTGATCTAGATAAAAAAGGTTTACTTTCAGACGAAGGTTTCGTCTGATTTTTTTCTTTTTTTTCCAGTGGAAACGAAGGGGTGTCTTTTGTATACTGGTTTACTTTAAGACGTTATTTTCTCGAGAAAAACAAGGGTTTTTCGAGGTTTCCAGTGGAAATGAAGGGGGTCTATTTTTTTCTAAATATATGTTTGGAACTTACGGATAAAACACGAAAGCATTTATAAATGAAGCCTCATTACCATTTATAAATAAAAAGTTTTAAGAGGAGATATAAATGGCAGAAAAATTTAATCCACATGACAACATAACCGTTGTAAACATAGTAGTATCATCAAGTTTAGGACACGACATACCTTTAGAAAAGATGGCTGCTACTCTAAGCAACACAGAATACAATCCAGAGCAGTTTCCTGGACTAGTAATAAGAATAAAAGAACCAAAAACATCTGCACTAATCTTCAGCTCAGGAAACATAGTCTGTACAGGAGCAAGAAGCCTAGATAAAGTTCATGAAAGCATAAAAAAAATAATAGAAAGTGTTGAGAAAATTGGTATAAAGATAGATATAGAACCACAAATCAATGTCCAAAACATTGTAGCAAGTGGAAATATAGGTATGGATTTAAACCTAAACACTTTGGCTATGAAACTAGATAATACAGAATATGAACCAGAGCAGTTTCCTGGATTAGTTTACAAACTAATGGAAGCACAAGCAACTTTCTTGCTTTTCAGCAACGGAAAAATTGTGTGTACAGGAACTAAATCTGAAGAAATGGTTCATAAAGCAGTTGATAAGCTAATAGAAAACTTACAAAGATTCAAGAAATAAACCCTTTAAAAGGGCTTTTTTACTTTTTTTTTAACAATGGAGCCAGATACACAGATAAATAGATTTAGAGAATTTTTAGACTTGCACTACAACGACGTGTTGTTAGATAAAGCAAGCAAAGGAGAAGAATACATAGTAATTCCTTTTCCGCAACTAGCAATATTTGATCCTAGACTCGCTGAAGAATTACTCGAAAATCCAGAAGACGTAATTAAAGCAGCAGAGTACGCAATATCTAAATTTGATTTAGGTGTAGACATAGAAATAAAAGCCAGATTCTCAGAGCTTCCTTTTAGTTCTAACATAGTAATAAGAAATATCAGAAGTAAACACATTGACAAATTCATAGAGTTTAAAGGAATAGTAAGACAAAAAACGGATGTAAGACCTCAAGTTACGAGTGCTAAGTTCGAATGTCCAAGTTGTGGAGCAATACTAACAGTTCTGCAAATGGACACAAAATTCAAAGAACCAAGTAGTTGTAGCTGTGGAAGAAAAGGAAAATTCAATCAATTAGCTAAAGAGCTAGTAGATGCACAAAAACTAGTCATAGAAGAAGCCCCAGAAGACTTAGATGGAGGAGAGCAACCTAAGAGAATAAACGTTTTCTTAAAAAACGACTTAGTAAGTCCTATAAGCGATAGAAAAACTAATCCAGGAAGTAAGATAGTTGTAACAGGGGTGTTAAAAGAAGTTCCAATAACTCTCGCTTCTGGGGGAAAAAGCACTCGTTTTGACTTAATGATAGAAGCAAACTACGTTGCGCCCATACAAGAAGAATTTGCAACTCTAGAAATAAGCGAAGAAGAGAAGCAAAAAATAACGGAGATGTCAAAAGATAAAGATATCTACAATAACATAATAACAAGTATGGCTCCTACGATTTATGGACACGACAGAATAAAAGAAGCATTAACATTACAACTTTTTGGTGGAACAAGAAAAAGCCAATCCGATGGAGTTATGAGAAGAGGAGATATACACATATTGCTAATAGGTGATCCGGGATCGGGCAAGAGTCAACTTTTGAAAAGAATGAGTCATGTCGCACCTAAATCTAGATTTGTAAGCGGTAAAGGAGCTTCGGGAGCAGGGTTGACGGCCTCTGTTGTCAAAGATGAATTTTTGAGAGGTTGGGCTTTAGAAGCAGGAGCGCTTGTTTTAGCAAATAGAGGATTGGTTTGTATAGATGAGCTGGATAAGATGACTAAAGAAGATGCATCAGCTATGCATGAAGCCCTTGAACAACAGTGTTATGACTATGATACTATAATAACTCTAGCAGACGGATCCGAAGTCAAAATAGGAGATTTTGTAGAGCAAAAGTTCGAAAAACATCCTGATAAAATAATACAAGGAAAAGACTGTCTGATATTAGAGCCAGATGTAGTTCAGGAAAAAGTATTTTCTACAGATTGGGATAAAATAGCTCCTGTTAAAATTGATAGAGTTAGCAAACACATCTCAACAAAAAAGATGATACAAATAAGTGTTACAAATGGAAGAAAAATAAAGGTGACTCCAGAGCATCCTGTTTTTATAATAGAAAAAGGAGAAATAGAAACCAAAAGAGCAGACCAAATTAAAAAAGAAGACTTCATACCAATCCCTGCTAAAATACCTGTTAAAGGAGAAAAACAGTATTTTAAATCAAATTATTTTAATGAAAGAGCTATAAATCATATTAAAGTGCCAGTGTCTAACTGTAAGGAATTATATAAGATAGCAGGTTACTTAATTAGTGAAGGAAGTAGTGAGATAAATAGAGGCAAAAAAATAGGTGTCAATTTTACAAACAAATCAGAAATATTATTGGAAGATTTCAAAGACTGCATGAAAAAAGTATTTGATATAACTCCTTATGAGCAAGAAAGGAAAGACCATAATGAGCCAAGGTTGATGTTGAGATATATAAGCACTGAACTAGCAACTTTTTTTGAAAAAGAACTAAAATCTATAACTGAGTTATCTGGTAAAAAAGAAGTACCTCAAAAACTTATGAAGGGGAAACTAGAAGATGTAGCTGCTATGTTGCAAGCACTTTTTGAAGGAGACGGGCATGTTTCAAAAAAGCCCAGAACTTTAAGAATAGGATATGCTACAAATTCCCCGAGATTAGCACAGCAAGTACAAGACCTGCTTTTAAGATTTGAAATAAGAAGCAGTATAACAGAACATAAAAAATCCTACAAAGTCAATATAACGGGATATGAAAACATCTTAAGATTTAATGAAAAAATAGGCTTTATGAGCGAAGAAAGAGCACTTAAGGTTAAAGAATATCTAAAAAATAAAACACCTATAAGAACTATAAAGGATGTAGTTCCTAATTGTGGCGAAAAAATCATTGCTCTGTTACAAAAAGCAAATATCAATAAAGTCAATAACAATACTTTTGCAACTATGAAACATGATTACTTAAAAAAGAAAAAAGCGATAAGCAGAAAACAACTTCAAAAGCTTCTTGAAGAAACAAAAAAACGAGGAGTTACTGACAAGACTTTGGAAAAGTTAGCGTATGGAGATATAAGATTTGAAAAAGTAAAAGAGGTAAAAGAAGTGAATTCAACTCACGAATGGACTTATGACATAACCGTAGAGCCTAATCACACTTTTATAAGTCAAGGAGCCATTTTACATAACACTATTACTATAAGTAAAGCAAATATCCAAGCAACTCTTAGAAGTGAAACCACTGTTTTAGCAGCGGCGAACCCTAAATTCGGAAGGTTTGATCCTTATGAAGTATTGGCTAAACAAATAGATCTTCCAAGCACATTAATTAATAGGTTTGATTTGATTTTTCCAGTTAAAGACTTGCCTGACTTAGACAAAGATGAAAAACTTGCAAGCTTCATTTTAAAGCTTCATAAAGGAACTGACATCAAAGAAGTAATGTATGATACTGATGAAATTAAGAGATATGTCGGTTATGCAAAGCAAAAAGTTGTTCCTAAACTAACTGATGACGCTTTACTTGAAATCAAAAAGTATTTTGTTGAGATGAGAAACTCTGGCTCTACAGAAGAAAAAATCCAAAGTATACCTATTAGTGCAAGACAACTTGAAGGGCTTGTAAGGCTTAGTGAAGCGAGTGCAAGAACACGTCTTTCAGAGAAAGTCACTAAAAAAGACGCTCAAAGAGCAATAGATTTACTGCACCATTGCTTAATGCTTATAGGATATGATTCTGAAACAGGTAAATTTGACATAGACAGGATAACCACTGGTATTACTGCAAGTCAAAGAAGCCATATATCTATTGTTAAAGACTTAATATCTGAATTAGAAGCAGAACACGGAAAGATGATCCCAGTAGATGATCTACTTCAAAAAGCAGAAGAAAGAGGGGTAAGCGAAGAAAAAGTTAACGAAGTCTTAGAAAAGCTCAAACGAGCAGGAGACATCTTCAACCCCAGACACGGCTTCATAAGCAAAATATAAAAACTCTTCACCTCATTTTAGTTATATGTTTTTTAAAAAAGCTCAATTCACTCTATTTGTCATATTAGGAATTGTTTTAGTCATAATAGCCTCTCTAGCAATTTATTTAGTTATGTCTACTGATAGAGACGCCCAGTTCACTCCTACTTTGACTGATGGTTACTCTGCTTTAAATTCTGATAGATGGGATGAGCCTCTACAAGAATTAACAGAAGCAGAAATAGTAGAATTAGTCGAGTTACTGAAAGAAGAAATATTGGATGAGATGAGTGAACAAATAGATTTTTTAGGAGTGCCTATTAATTCGTTAGAGCTAGAAGGAGTTGAGTTTACAAGCACACAGTTTGGCCCTGCTCAAATAGTTCAAAAGCAGCCAAATGGAATTATAAGCCCTTCTTTAAGAGAGTTTGAAGAGGCATTAGAAGAAAAATGGTGTTCTCATTTAGAAGAGATATATAGTCAAGAGCCTCATTTTGAATTAACTCTTAACCGTTGTGAAGTTAGTATTGATGAATTTCAAATAAATTTACAGGCAGACACACTAGTATTTATAGAACCTCTTAATTTGTTTGTAGAAGATTTTTTTGAAGATTTTTTTGAATCAGATTTGGGATTTTTAATTAACGCGAGAGATGAGCTATACGAGCATTATTTGTTAAACAATAATTATTTTAAATCATTTGAAGACACAAACATAGTGATAGATTTGCAAGGAGAATATAATGTAATAGAACTGATCAGAGAGAGTTCGTTGAGGTTTGCACATGAATAAAAAATTATTTTTAATTATATTGTTGATTTTTAGTGTTCCTGTTATGAGCGAAGCTTGTCTATTTTTGGACAATTTTTTATGTGAAGAAAATCCTCCTTTAGAAGACTTAACATATACTCAATGGCTCTCTGTAGATCAAAGCAAGCTAGCTGCTGAGGAAATAAAACTAATCCCTGTCGATATTTACGATCCTTTTGAAATCAGAGAACAATATTTGACGTATTCCACGTTTGAGCAAGTTCAAAGAAGGTTTTTAGAATTTGATAATTTAGCGCTGTTAAACTCTTCTTTGGTTAGTCAAGTGTTTAAAGAAGATTTTTATTTAGATTTGGAGTTTCCTCAGGGATTGAACCTTTATTTTAATCTCACTCATTTATCAGGAGACTTCGCAACTTATGATCCTTTCATGTTTATCGAATTTAAACAAGTTTTGGATGAAAATGCTCTTTCTTTAATTGACGGAGAAGTAGTTATCTCATCTTTTAATCACACTAACATAACTCTTGATGAAGAAGCAATATACGTTTATTTTGAAAGGGATTTTGTTGAAGTGTTTGAAGTTCAAGAACTTCAAATTAGCTCTATGAAAGAATTCTATTGCATTGGTTGCTCTTTAGCCACCAATTTTGAAGAAGAGCTATGGATTAATGTTTATTTGGGAGACTTTAATGTATCTCAAGATAAAATAGTGCTGTTTGAAACTCAAGACAACTCTTTGTTTTATTCTGACTTACTAGAGTTCTCTGTGGTTACAACAGAAAAAGACTTAGTGATATCTTCCAATTCTGAAATATCTTCTGATGTCTTTTTTGACTTTGAAATAATCTCTCTAAACGGGCCTTTAGCCTTCCAATCTCAAGAACTATATTTGAATATCGATGAAGATTCCCAAATAAACATCTCTTCTGAAGGAATTGAAGGAAAAGGAAGATTTTTA
>SKIS01000058.1 GCA_007116295.1 Candidatus Woesearchaeota archaeon
GGCCACAAACCTTCCGTAATAGAAAAAAAGTGGAAAGAACTAGGAGACCTAGGATTAGTTGCTCAAGAATTTGTTTCTCAGAAAAGTCAAAACACTTTATTTTCTAAGGAGCTATTCGTTCAAGATGTCTATAAAACACTAATAGAAGTATCGGCAGTAGGAGGAATAGGTAGCACTGATCAAAAAATGAAGAAAATAAGTGGATTACTAAGTGCGGCTAAGCCTCTAGAAGCAAAATACATAGTGAGAACAGTACTTCAAGATTTAAGAATAGGAGTTGCTGATGGAACTCTAAGAGATGCAATAGTTTGGGCTTATGTTTACGATCCTAATTATGAAGATGGGGAAATAAACCCTGACAGAGAAAAATATGTAAAATATCAGGAACTAGTTCAAAGATCATTAGATAGAACCAATGACTTTCCATTAGTAGCTCTTAAAGCAAAAAAAGGAATTTCTGAGCTAAACAAATTAAAACTAGTTCTTGGAAATCCTATAAAAGTTATGCTTGCTCAAAAAACAAACAACATAAAAGAAGCATTTGAAACCGTGGGAGCCCCTGCTGCGTTCGACTACAAACTAGATGGATTTAGGATGCAAATCCATAAAAAAGACGAAGAAGTAAAAATATTTACTAGGAGATTAGAAGAAGTAACAAATAGATTTCCTGAAGTAGTGGAAAACATAAAGTCTAATGTCAAAGCCAAAAATTGTATAATAGATTGTGAAGCAGTAGGATTCAATTCAAAAACAGGAAAGTATACGCCTTTTCAAAATATTAGCCAAAGAATTAAAAGAAAATATGATATAGAAAAATTAGCTGAGACTTTACCTGTAGAAATAAATGTCTTTGATTTACTTTATGTAGATAACGAAGAATACTTAGAAAAACCTTTTGATGAAAGAATTCGAAAAGCAAAGAAAATAATAAAGGAAGAATCTAAAAAAATAGTTTTAGTTAAACAATTAATTACATCGGATATTGAAAAAGCAGTAGAGTTCTATGAAGAAGCACTAAAAAAAGGCGTAGAGGGCTTAATGGTAAAAAGTTTGCAAAGCATTTACCAACCAGGAAGCAGAGTTGGCCACATGCTTAAACTAAAACCTGCACTTGACGATCTAGACTTAGTCATAATTAAGGGTGAGTGGGGAACAGGAAAACGAAGTGGTTGGCTTACTAGTTTCACAGTTGCCTGTCAAGAAGAAGGAGAATTTTTAGAAATAGGAAAAGTAGGAACAGGGCTTAAAGAAAAGTCTTCGGAAGGATTGAGCTTTGAACAAATAACACAAAAACTCAGTCCTTATCTAATAAGTGAAGAAGGAAGAGAATCTGTTTTCAAACCAAAAATAGTTGTGAGCCTAAGATTTGAAGAAATACAAAAAAGTCCTACTTATAGCTCAGGTTACGCTTTAAGATTTCCAAGAATAGTGGCTCTAAGAGAAGATAAACCAGTAGAAGAAATAGCTGCTCTAGATGAAATAGAAAGTGTTTACAACGAGCAAAATTAAAGTTGTTTAAAACTCTTCATTTCAGCCAAAATGTTCTCTGCTCTATAAGAAATATTAACTCTTATAACTTCAAGTCCTATTTCTTCGGGTATTAACATTCCTTCATAGTTAGAAGTGCCTTTACTAACTTTTATTTCCCGGCCCAAATCCCAAATACTTTCTCCTTTAGAAGACTTAAGAAAGGTTCTAGAACCATTTTCTTCTTTTTGGATTTTACTTTCTTTTAAAGAAGAATCTCTGTTTATAATGTTAATAGAGTCATAGTTTTTAGATAGTAGCTCTATGATACCCGAAATAGGTTCTGAAGGTCTTCCATTAAGAGACTTTGTTTCAACTCTTTTATTAGAATCAACATAAACAGCCACGTCATCTCCTAAAAGTAATTTTCCATGAAAAACATTATTTCGTTTCACCAATATGCCCTTAGGACTCAGCTCAAAGGACTCGTCATTTAAATCTCCCCAAACAGTAATATTTCTTCTACCATTATAAAAGTCTAGTTCCAAAACATAACCTTCATCGTCATGTAAAAATTTCAAATAACCTTCTTCTTCTCTTCTAGCATTTCTAGAGAATCTAGTAAGAATCTTACCTCCAAATCCTTCTTGATCAAAAGAAATATTATATTTAGCAATGACGCCATCAGAGTAGTTTATATTACTCAGAGGATCAAAATCTTGAAGAAAGAGTTCTAAATCAGAAGGATCTTTACCCAACAAAAAGTTAGGAGTTGCAGCACCCATTAAAAGCAAACCTGATTTTTTCAAAAAATCCCTTCTATTCATTAAAATAGTAATACTTATGCCTATTTATAAATTTAATCTCTCCTGTACCTAACCTTTATAAACAACGTTTCCTTTCTAATAATATGAGACCTATTGACAAACTTAAAGAAATTGATTCTGAGATTCAACACTTAAACGACCTTTACAGATTAGCTTATTTCGACTCTTACACAGACATGCCTAATGAAGCTAAAGAAAACAGAGATAACCAACTCATTTTTTTGAAAAAAAAATCTCATGAAATACTTATCAGTGAAGAAACAAAAAAAGTTTTGGAAGAATCTGAAAAACTAGAAAACAGAAAAAGGCTAAAAGAAGTAGAAAGATATTACTTAAAGAAATGGAGAAAAGACTTAGATAGGGATTCAAAAATTTCACAAGAACTCTTATCGCAAATAATTAAAAAAACCGAGGAGGCTACAACTGCTTGGGAAATAGCGAAAAAAGAAGATGATTTCAAATTATTTCAACCTCACTTAGAAAAATTAATCAAACTAAAGCAAAAGCAAGCAAAAAAAATCAACTCTAAAGACTCTACTTACGACGTATTAATGCAAGAATACGAAGAAGGCATGTCTTCAAAAAAATTAGACAGGATATTTGACGAATTAAAGCCTCAATTACTTTCTTTACTAGAAAAAATAAAAAACTCATCTAAATTTGACACTCAAAAAGAAGCATATCTAGATCTAAAAGAAGACCAACTAATGAACATATACAAAGAATTGGCTAAAGCATTACTTGGGAAAAAAGAAAGATACAAATATGCTCCTGGAGACTATCCGTTTGCTCTAAAAGCAGGTCCTGAAGATGCAAGGTTCACTATACTTAAAGATGATCCTTTAAAAGGGATTAGTTGTTTTATGCATGAGGCAGGCCACGCTCTTTATAGATTAAATTATAGTAAAGAAGTAGCGGGAACAAGTATGCACGCAGCTGCAAGTTGGGGTGTTGATGAAAGTCAAGCCATGATATGGGAAAACCAGGTTGGAA
>SKIS01000008.1 GCA_007116295.1 Candidatus Woesearchaeota archaeon
GAATGATAATGAGAAACTGCTAGAACAAAGTTCGAAGCATGTTCAAATCAAATAACAAGAATGACGCCGTAGCCCGGATTTGAACCGGGAATTCCAAAGGAACTGGTTTTCGAGACCAGCGCAATACCAGATTATGCGACTACGGCAAAAAGTTTAGTTTAAACCTAAACATTTATAATTTTATAGTTATTACTTAGTGTTATGATTAATAAAAACCTTGGTTATTTGTTAATGTTTTTTGGTTTATTAGTTGCAGTTATATTATATTTGATGTCTGGAGCTTTAAAAGTTGAAGCAGAACTTTTGGGTTGTTTTGAACAAGTGGAGTGTGAATATGTTGAAAATTCTTTAACGTTAACTCATTTCGCATTTGGAGTTGTAGGTTTTATTTTAGCTTTAGGATTTTACTTGGCTTTCTTTTATAGGGGGGAGCAGGAAATTATTAATGCTTTCAAGTCTAGAAAAGAAAACGAAGAAAAAGAAAAGCAGTTTAACATAATTTTAAGTGTGCTTGAAGATGATGAGGCTAAGCTAATGAAACTTATAAAAGATCAGGAAGGTATAGAGCAATCTACTCTGGTTTTAAGGTCTGGTTTTTCTAAGGCTAAAGTAAGCGCCATGCTTAAAAAATTAGAGGCTAAAAAATTAGTTAAAAAAGTAAATAAAGGTAAAAAGAACTCTATACATTCTTTAAAGTAAATATTATTTTCTAAATACTATTTTGAACAATTTTGAACAATATTTTTGTAAAAAAAGCTTTCTTTAACGTTTTTAATAGGTCAGTTTTAACCATAACATATATAATATAGGTTTTTACCTAAAAACTTAAGTAAAACACGGGAGGTGTTAATTAATGGCAAAAAGTAAAGCCAAAAAATCAAAAAAAACAGAATCTAAAAAACAAAGTTCGGATGCAATAACAATAGAAAAAACTACTCTTTGGCAAATATTGACTGGGGTACTTGCAGTAATAGTGATTGTGCTATTGGTGTCTGGAGGAAATGGATCTTCGGGAGCAACTCCTCAACCATCGCCTACTCAACCAAGTCCTTCACCAACTGCACCTGCGGGAGCGGGAGAAGTAAACCTTGATAATGCAAGAACTATGGGTAACCCTGGTGCGGACGTAGTGTTTGTTGAATATAGTTCATTTACTTGTCCGTTTTGTGGAAGGCATAATACAGAAACAATGCCTTTAATCAAAGAAAATTTCGTTGATACAGGGGATGTGTTGTTTGTTTACAAACACTTTCCTAGAAACAATGAGGATATAAGAATTGCAAACCATGCTGAATGTGCTGGTGAGCAAGATGCTTTCTTTGAAGTTGTAGAAAGAATATATCAAAACCAACAAAACGTTGCTGACTCTACTTTAAGAGGATATGCTCAAGAGTTAGGTCTTGATATGGCTGCTTATGATGAATGTGTTGCTAGTAATAGATATGAAAGTGTTGCTAGAGAGCATTTAGCAGAAGGGCAGGCTAATGGTGTGACTGGAACTCCTGGATTTTTAATAAATGGAAGAATAGTTGAACCTAGAGGTGCTCAGCCTTACCAAGTATTCCAGCAACAACTTAGTGCGGCTCTAAACTAAATCTATGGAGCAAAGACTAAAGAGACTGAAGGAAGCTAATCTTACTAGAAGAGGGGTTTTAGTCTTTTTAGTTACTTTTTTTTCTTATTTATCTTTAACTCTTTACTTAAATAGTTCTTTTGCAGACGTATTGTTTCTTTTAAGTTTTTCTCCTATACATACGGGCTTTATGATTTTTTTAAACGTCGTTGTAGCTACTTTCCTTGGGCTAATTATTAACTTAATTATATTTAGGTATAAAGAAGGCAAAAGTCTTAGAAGTCAGGCGGGCCTTCCTAGTGTTGGAGTGGTTTTCGGGCTAATTGGTGGTGTTTGTCATGTTTGCTTTGCAGGAGTTTTACCTGTGTTACTTGCCTTTTTTGGGGTTTCTTTTAGCTTAGTTAATTTACCTTTACTGGGCATGGAGCTCTTGATTTTAGCCGTGCTGCTGCTTGGATCATCTTTATTCTACCTAACCAAAAGTAACTACTCATGCGAAGTGAAAAAAAGAAAACATTTAAATAATAAGTAATGTTACTACTGCTTATGAAATACAGAAATTTAGTTTTAGGGGGAACTTTATTGTTAATTTTGTCATTACTAGGAACTATTTATTATCCTAACGTAGTATTCACAGGTTTATTCTACGTAGGAGCAGTAATAACACTTTTAGCAACAATTCTGGGAAGATTCACATCAATAGCAAAATACTATGTTGTAATAGTAGTTCTTTTAGGAGCTATACTAAAATTACAAACAGTAGTAGATATTGATTATGCAATCTGGATGTTACTTGCACTATACGTAATAGTGTTCTTATACATGGCCACTTTAAGAAAAAGAAAAGTTGTTAAAAAAGTTAAAAAGCCTAAAAAACAAGAAATGGTAGTCGTAACAAAGAATGGAAAAATATTCCACAAAAAAGACTGCATAACTCTAAGAAGATCCAGACAAAATAACTTAGTAACACTAACTAAAAAAGAAGCAATCAGGCTAGGATACAAGCCTTGTAGAATCTGCAAATCTTAAAAGTCAAAAAGATCTTTTTGAGATTGATTGTATCTTTCAAGCCTCTTAGGAGGCTGCACTTTTTTAAAACTAAAATTCCACTTCTCAAGCATATCCAAAGCGTTCTTAGCAATGTCTGGAGCAGCCAAAATTCCTTTTATGTTATCGCTAGAAATCCCTTTAAGCTCTTCTATTTTCTCAACGTATCTTCTAAGTTGCTGCACAGCACTCAAACCAGCAGTGTACCTTTTACATTCAACTACGATTAAATTACCGTTATCATCATGGCCAAAAACGTCTATAAAACCAAACTTGGTGTGTTCTTCTCTACTCAAAGGTATAAAATCTTCACTTATAAGAATAGGATTATCTTTAATCATATCGCTCATGTCTTTTTCTGTACCTACTAAAA
Source organism: Candidatus Woesearchaeota archaeon (assembly GCA_007116295.1). Taxonomy (GTDB): domain Archaea; phylum Nanobdellota; class Nanobdellia; order Woesearchaeales; family 21-14-0-10-32-9; genus SKIS01. The sequence continues at coordinate 2,994 of SKIS01000008.1, forward strand.
CTAACTTTTTTCCATCCAAAAGCTTTCTAGAATTAAAACTAAAAACCTTTGTAATTGCCACATCCAAATAATCCTTATTACCGGAATTATAAGTTTCCAAAATAATTGCCTTTTTTTTCTCAAACTCTCCCTCGACAATTTTAATTGCAGTATCTGATTTCATATAATTAATAGGGTTGCTTCCTGTTTCTTGATGTATGAGTAAAGTGTTATCTGATTTCAATACTAAAAGTCTCTCGCCTAACCCGAGCTCTGCTTGAGCTCTACCACTATAACTAACATGACA
>SKIS01000056.1 GCA_007116295.1 Candidatus Woesearchaeota archaeon
CGACAGCGACTCCATGGTCAGGATCTATTGCTGTGTAAAAGGAACCTCTCTTCTTTGAAAAACCACCAGGTACTTTGCCTTCGACCAAGTATTTATCTTTTAAAAAGTCAGATAACTGTTCATCTTTGTTTTTAATTTCAAGGTAATTGAAACCCTGGTTGTCTAAGACTTCGATTAAATATTGTTCTCCTTTAATACCTTCTATAGCTTCTTCTGTTGACTTTATCTTTCTTTCTTGATCAAAGTATTCCTTGCTAACTTCTAAATATTTCTTAACTTTTTCATCTTCAGAAGATATATAGTCTTTGAACTCAACCAATCTATATCTGAATTCATTTAGTTTTTTCCAAGGTATTAGTCTTTGTCTCGAGTCTCTTTCTTCCTTTACAAACATTCCTAAGTTGAAATCCCTTATGTTTTGAGCTCCTTTAATACAACTGCCACAGTCGGTGTTCACTTTAAACTCACCCACATCATGACAAAAAGTTATAGCATTTTGATCAGTTAGATAACTTGCTATAATCAGCCTTTCATACGAACGAAAATCCAAAGCTTTTTTCTTAATTTCACCAATGTTTTGTTTTAGATCTTCTTTATTTTCTGAATAAAGGCCCTCAAATTCATTTTTGAAAAAAACCTCATCAATATATTTTCCATGTTGTCTTAGAGGCCTTTCAAGGTCTCCAACTTTAAACCTATTCTCACGTAGTTCTCCATACAGTTCATCTAGCTTTTCTTCAAAGTCTTCTTTCATTCGTATTCCTCCCGTACTTATGTTTCAAAAGAGCTTAGTATTCTTTCTATACCGCTTTCTTTGTGTCCCCATCTTACATCAGGAACTTCTTTTTCGTATTTTTTCCAGATGTTTTCTAGTTCTTTCATTTTCATCCATCTCACCTTTCCGCTTCCTTTCAAGAAGCATTATAAAGTGAGGAACAAAACTATATAATATTGAGTTGTAGAAAAAACCACAACAATTAAATACTGGTTTTTTCAAATAAAACTTATGGAATATGCAAAAATCAAAGAAGGATTAGAAAAAATAGGCTTTAGTAGCAACGAATCCAACGTTTATCTCACCTTACTTCAAAAAGGAGTCAGCAAAGCAGGAGACATAGCAACACAATCCAACTTAGACAGAAGCTCAACGTATGACGCTCTCAGAAGACTAGTAGAAAGAGGAGTTATTAGCTTTGTAGTTAAAAGCAATGTTAAACATTTTCAAATTACTGATCCAAAAGACTTGGTTTCATTCATTAAAGAAAAAGAAAGCATAGTTCAAGACATCCTTCCTGATATGAACAAGCTTTTTGGAATTCCAAAAGAAGATTCTGAAATAACAGTTTATAAGGGTTATAAAGGACTCAAAAGCACTTTCGAGGATAAGCTTCGTGAAAAAGACACTATCAGAGTTTTTGATAGTGAAGGACAATTCAGTGAGAGAATGGATTGGTATGCTCAGAGATTTAAAAAAGAAGTAGAAAAACACCAAATACCAATAAAGCATATGGTTAGAAAAGGAGTTAAAATTAAAGGTTCTAAAACGACAAGTGTAAAGCATGTAGATAAAAAATATACTGAAAAAAGTCAAGGCGTCATAGATATATATGCAGATAAAATATGCATCATTATTTGGAGCGAACCTCCAGAAGCAGTAGTTATTAAAAATAAAAGATTAGCAGAAAGTTTTAAAGATTATTTTGATATGATTTGGGAAACTTAAAGTTTGATATACCTGTTTCCTCTAGCAACATCTCTAGGTCTATTTTTTTCTATTCCTGGTTTGTATCCTTTTCTTAATTTATATTCTGTAGGTAAATGAATTTTTTGTTTTTTTGAAAATACAGGAACTGGAGGTGGCGGAATAGATATAGGGTTTACTCCAACTACTCCTAAAACAGCATCTGTTTTTTTATCTAGCCCCCCATAAACTTTTGAATCTATAGATATTGTGAAGTCGAACTCAACACGTCTTAATTCATTCATTTCTTCTAAAACTTTTTTATTAAATCCTTGGCCGTCTAAGTGTTTGTAAAATCTTGCTAAGATATTAAATTTCACATATTCATTTTCATCTCCTTGAGAAAATTTTTTGTAGTTTATGTTTAAATCATCATACCTTTTAATAAATCTGTAGCCAGGATACTCGCCTAAAAACTCATCAAATTTAGCAGAGTTCTTCTTGTAAAAGTTATTTATGTTTTTTATTGCTTTACTTACTTTGGCATGCTTTCTTATTTCCACAGTGTTTATATCAAAATTTTTTAATGAGTCAGGCTTAATGTTTTCTAGTAAAGGATTTTCTTTTCCGTTTATTAAATCCATTAATGTTTCCAAGCCTTTTTCAGCCCTTATTTTTCCAAGATCTCTATTTCTCTGAACATCTAAAGTACTATTAAGAGGACAAGTGGTTCCAGTAACACTGCTGCCTTTAGCAAGATTTATTTTTAAAAACAAAGCTTGCTCTATTATTTCTTCTTTTTCTTTTTTGGATAGTCCTAACTTTTTTAATGAAGAAGATAAGTCTTTTGTTACTTTACTTACAATCTTTTTTTCTAAATCTAATATTTCGCTGTTAATATCTTCTTTTACATCTTTATCTAAGAATTCTGTGTCTGTAAAATTTGGGCTGAAACTAAGTTGAAACCTAAAAAACATTTTTTGATTTGAAGAGTAATCATATAGAGTGTTTTTGTTTAGTAAATCATTATCTATATCAAGACCTTCTGCTTTAAAAGCAGTTATTACTTGATTAGGCGTGCCGTAAACGAAAACTTCTTTTTTTTCTGTGTCTGATGAGAATTCTTTTACAAAACCCAAAGTAGGTGCTGTAGCCTGAAAAGCCATCAGTCCTGCTAAAACCCACGAGACTTTGGCTGTGCTTAAATTTTCAAATAATCCTTTTGATTTGTCAACATCTAAAACAGCTCTTCTTTCCACTCTTTCAAGAGCAATTTTATCTCTATTTATCTCCCTCACTAGCTTTCTTTCTATACGCTCATTTCTTGATTTGGTTAATCCTTTTGAATCTTCAAGTTTTTTTATAGTTTTATCAATCTTCTTTAAAAGAGCCTCAGATTTTGTTTGTGAAGGATTATTTGTCAAATCACTAATTTCTTGATGTATTTCTTCAAGTTCTTTAAACTTAGATATCTGAAGTATTCGAGCTTCTTTTAAAAGAGTTGCAGACGCATCAACCCTGTCAAGACAAAATGATTCTAACTCGTAGAAAGATTGTTTAAATTGAGATATTGCTTCTAAGA
>SKIS01000013.1 GCA_007116295.1 Candidatus Woesearchaeota archaeon
TATAGCAGCTATACTTTTAATACTTGGAGCTAAATATTTGCTTACAAATCAACTGGGTGAAAAAGAAAATGAAATATGAGAAATCAACGACTGCTTTGCTGGGAATACTTTACATAATAGCAGGTCTTACAATACTTAGGTGGCCGGAGCTTCTTTATTTAGGGGTTGCACTCGTATTTTTTGTTCATGGTACTTTGATATTGGTAAAGCTATTTATGAAATAAGAATATTTATAAATAAATACTACTTTCAAGTAGTTATGAACTTGAATGAAATGAAGTGGAACAAAGAAGGAATAAAAGATATGATTTTAAAGTTTAACGAAGATCCTTTAAGCTTCATTGCTGGAGACTCACCTCAAACTTCGCCGACACAAGGAGTGGCAGTACTTTCTCCCGAGTATGAGAGAGGAATTTTAAGTCACAAAATAGAAATGAAGGTGCCTAGCCCTAGCAAATCAGTTCTAGAATTTTACGAAGTCGAAAATAAATTCTTGTTTGACGAAGATGAAAAGATAAAAGAAGCTACAAGCTCTTGCAATACGCTATGGGTAAAACCAGAAAATGTAAATATGGAAAATATAAGAGGATTAGCTTCATACATAGCAGATCACTTTGGACTAATAACAAAACATCCAAGAACAGGAAAAGATATTCTGGGAGCAATAATGTATGAAGAAGTACATAGTGGACATATAATTTTTCAAAACAATCGTCTGTTTGCCCCAACCTTAGACTTAGGGGAGAACGTAGAAGCTTATGCTAAATCAATAACCAATGTGTTTTTAGCAGCTAAGAAATTAGACTACGCTGTTCATGGAGGGGCTGCAAGTGCCTTTTCTGAATCTTTAGAGCTAAAATTAAGATAGTTTTTAAATAAACAAAACCATTTCTCATAAACATGTGTGGAATAATTGGTGCATTTAACATAGATTTTGATATAAAAGAAGGCTTAGAAAAAATAAAACATAGAGGACTTGACTCCTCAAATATACTAAGTTTAACTAAAGGAAACCTTGGCCATTGCCTACATGCAATAAACGACAAAGTAGAGCAGCCATTAAAACAAAAAAAAGAAATATTTCTAACAAACTGCGAAATATATAACTTCAAAGAGTTAAACAAAAAATACGAAATTTCTGGAAACGATGCAAACACACTATTTTACTTAGTAAAAAACAATAAACTAAGCCAAGCAGACGGAGTATACGCCTACGCTTATTTCAATGGAAAAAAACTAGAGCTAAACAGAGACATAATAGGAGTAAAACCAATATGGTACTACTATGATCCAAAAAGTGGCGGTTTTGCATTTGCATCAGAAAAAAAAGCCCTAAAACAACTACAAGAAACACACATAAGAGAGCTAAATCCACGTCAAAAAATAATATATGATGTCTCAACAAAAAAAATAGTTTTTGAAAACAAAAAATATTTTCAAATAAAAGAAAGAGAATACGTTGAAGAAAAATTACAAAAACACTTAGATGAAGCCATAACAAAAAGGATATCAAACAAAAAAACAGGGCTATTACTTTCAGGAGGAGTAGATAGTAGTTATATAGCTCTAAAACTAAAACAAAAAGGGGTGGATTTCATAGCATACGTAGCAGGACTAAAAGAAGAAGGACTAAAAGACAGTGAAGACATACAAAAAGCAAAACAACTAGCAAAGAAGCTAAACATAAAACTAAAAGTAATTCAAATAAGCCTAAAACAAGCACAAGAAAACCTAAAAGAAGTACTCCCAATAATAGAAGATAATAACGTAGTAAAAGCAGGAGTAGCTTTGCCATTTTACTTATGTGCTAAAAAAGCAAAAGAAGATGGAGTAAAAATAATGTTTTCAGGACTTGGAAGCGAAGAAATATTTGCAGGATACCAAAGACACAAACAAACAACAGATGTTAACAAAGAATGTCTTGCAGGACTAAGAAAAATATATGAAAAAGACTTATACAGAGACGATGTGGTAATGATGAGTCAAACAATAGAACTCAGATTACCATTCCTAGATAAAAAACTAGTAAAATATGCACTAACAATACCTTCAAACCTAAAAATACAAGAATACACAAAACAAGTATTTAGAGAAGTAGCTTATAAAGAAGGACTGCCAAAAGAATTTGCTTTTAGAAAAAAGAAAGCAGCGCAATACGGCAGTAACTTTGACAAATCAATAGCTAAATTAGCAAAAAAACAAAAACTTACAAAATCACAATACTTAGAAAAACTCTACTCAAACAAAAACTTAAGACTGGCTTCTTTAATGAGCACCGGAAAAGACAGCGCTTTAGCAACACAAATAATGATAGATCAAAACTATGAAATAAGTTGCTTTATAACAATAATCTCTCAAAGTAAAGACAGCTACATGTATCACGGACCAAATACTTGGATAGCAAAAAAAATATCTCAACTCTCAAACATACCAATAATAATAGCTCAAACAATAGGAGAAAAAGAAAAAGAACTCCAAGACCTCAAAAAAGCAATACAAAAAGCAATATCTAAATACAAAATAGAAGGAATAGTAACAGGAGCATTATACTCTGATTATCAAAGAAAAAGAGTAGAAAAAATATGTGAAGAACTAGGAATAAAATGTTTTAGTCCACTATGGCACATGAACCAAGAAGAAGAACTACAACTACTTTTGAAAAAAGGCTTTAAGTTTTGCATGGTAAAAATAGCTGCGTATGGACTAGACAAAACCTGGCTTGGAAAACCAATAACACAAAAAGAAATACAAAAATTAAAATATCTAGAAAAGAAATACAAAATAAACATAGCGGGAGAAGGAGGAGAATACGAAAGCCTAATATTAAAAGCTCCCTTTATGAAAGAAGAAATAAAAATAAAAGCCTTCACTATACATCAAGAAAATGAATACGCTGCAACTATGCTAATAGAAGAAATAAAATGAAAAACAAAATACTGAACTGGGTAATAATAAGTCTTCAAGCAATAACACTATTTTATTTACTCAACGCTTTAATAACTCAATCAGAAATAATGATGCGTGCAGCGGTTTCTCTTATACTCATAATGTTTCCATACGCTTTAATATTACTAAAAAGAAAGCTCCCCTTACTTATAGAATTCATATATGTAGTCTTCGTATTTTTAGGCTCCTTTCTAGGAAGTACAATAATGCTCTATTCCCAATACATATGGTATGATGACCTTGTACATTTCATATCAGGATTTGTAATAGTTACAATTGGACACTACTTATTTTTTGCTTTAGATAGTAAGATGCATACAAAGCTCTCTCCTGCTATGATGGCTTTCATAGTTTTCTTATTTGCAGCAAGCGCTGCAAGCATATGGGAAATAGTAGAATTCACAATAGATCAAACAATTCAAGGAATGTCTATGCAAGTAGATTTAACAGATACAATGATAGACTTAATATTAGGAACCTTATCCGCTCTAATAGCTTCACTTATAGGGTACTTCTATGCTAAGACAAAAAAACCAAAATTCTTAAACAAACTAATAAAAGAAATAAAAAATGAACAAAATACTAATAAGCTCTGATCATCACGCAAACTGGGAAGTATTAGAACACTGGTTTAAATACGCAGACAAAAACAAATTGCCTTTCCTAATACCTGGAGACGTAGTTGGAGACTATAATTTTGAGTTAATAATAGGGGCAAAAAAACTGTACTTGCCTCAAAACTTTGATGAACAAAAAGCAAAGCCCTTGCAACAAATATTCGAGGAACTAGTAGACTACCACGCAAAAAAATTTGCTTCATACATAGACAAATACAAAGTAAAAACATACTTCTTACTAGGAAATCACGAACCCACTTATTTTAACGAACTAGTCTTAAAATACTTAAAAAATAAAGAGCTATTTACATCACTCAACAGCGTAAAAGGAATTATAGATATAAACGGATTTAAAATAGCTGCTATAAGCAACACAAATCACTTAATGTATTTCTTAAACCACATTTATTCTCAGTCAAAACTAAATGAAATGTTTAGCCATATGAGAACCCAAAGACAAGTAGTTATGGACTTTGATCCAGATAAAATAAATAGTTTAGAAGATCCTAAAGATGACTTTGATTGGAAAAGACTAAACGCCTCAAACATAAAAGAACTAGATCTTTTCATAACACATGGACAAATAGGAAGGGGTGCGTGGAGAAAAGAAAAATATGCTTCAGAAGTACCAACTCTTTTAAGCGCTGCAAAGCTAAGCTTGAAATCAAAGCTAACAATAGATGCTCATCTTCACACATCTCACAAAATGAGAAATTGCCTGGGAAAACCAACTCTTAGAGCGGTAGGAAACAAAGCGCTGCTTTTAGAAAAAGACTCTGATGGTCAAATAAGCTTCGAAGACTTAGAAACACAAATTCCTTACATCCCAAAAAAAGGAATAGATCCAACAGAGCTAGGAATAAAAGCAAGTAAAATAGATGAGTTGATATTCAAATGAAAATACTAATAGTAGCAGATTTACATGGACAAATTCCCCAAATAAAAACAAAAGACTTTGACATAATACTAAGTCCTGGAGATGTATGTGAAGACAAATATCATAGGAAATACATTTCTCAATGGTTTGAAGAAATAAAAAAAGGCTATAAAAAATCAGCTTTCAAATACATGATTGAAACTCTTCCAAAAGAAGAATTAGCTCAAATTGAACAAAAAAGACTTCTAGGAGGAAAAAAAGTTTTAGAATGGTTAAACAAACAAGGAAAACGGGTTTATTGGGTTGCTGGAAACTGGGATGGTAAACCCACTACAAAAGAAAAAGAAGACACGTTATTTGAACAATACGAAATGATATACAAACTATTTTATGAAGAGCTAGATCAGAACTTAAAAGATTTTGAAAACGTAGAAAACATACACCTTAAACTAAAAAAACTTCCTCATATAAACATATTTGGGCTAGGAAGAACATTTCACCCAGAATTCACAAAAGAAGTCCAAGCAGCGCTAAATGAAAAGGAAAGAAAAAAACTAACTCAAATGGATGCAAAGTTAAAACAAAAAATAAAAAAAATCTACGAAAAAAGAGACAAAACAAAACCTACAATAATACTAACTCACAACAGCCCCTATAAAACCAAATTAGACAAAATAAATAATCCTCAAAGCTCAGCACACGGAAAACACATAGGAAGCACGATAGCTAAATGGATGGTGACAGAGCTTCAACCAGAAATATTTATAGGAAGTCACGTGCACGAAGCCAAAGGAATAGAAAAAATAGGAAAAACAACATGTCTAAACACAGGCTTTGGAAAAGACATAAACTATATAATAGATACAAAAAACATGACTATAAAAGAACTATGAAAATCTAGACTTTATCATACTCTTCTTTAATCAATCGTTTCATTTCTTTGTCAAAAAAAGAGTTTTTATGAAAACTTATGGCTTTTTCAAGCTCTTCAAGTTCTTCTTGGCTGATTTTATGACTCATATATTCATGCTACAAGTTGTCTTATTTAAAGTTTAGTATAATAAATCATTAGATTTATAAAGAAATTACCTTTCATTTTACTATGCCACGGTCGCATAATCTGGTATTGCGCAATTCAATATTGTGAAGACAATTTGAGCGTAGGCCTGGAAAAAACAGGAATGCCAGTGAGCTTGTCCCGTATGGGGTTCCCGGTTCAAATCCGGGTCGTGGCGTCATTATCTTTATTTGATTTGAACATGCTTCGAACTTTGTTCTTGCAGTTTCTCATTATCATTCGAAACAATTCGGGTCGTGGCGTTTTATTTTTTTTTAAAAAAATTTAAAAATATAGGTTCATATTTTGTTTTTATGTCTATAGACTCTAGGTTAAAATTAATAAGTAATGAGAATCCTTTGAGAGTTTTTAATTTTGCCAAAGATAAGATACTTGATTATGTAAATAAAGATTCTTCTAGGTTTTATGGTGTTGATAAAATAAGTAAGGTCCTTAGTATTAGAAGAGATTTGGTTGAAAAAGTTGTTTTTAACAGCTTTGAGTTTAGAAAGTGTTACTTTCCTTTGAAAAACAAAGATTTTGCTTTAAAGGATAAACCATTAGATTTTTATGAAAGAATTTATAAGATTCTTGCTGAAGATTAAAAATAGTTGTAGTTGTGTATTAATGAGTCTTTTCCTATTGTGAGTGCTAGTTGTGTTCTTAACAAGGCTTTTTCTATTCTGTTTTCTTCATCAAAAGAAGTTTTTGTTATAATTTCTCCTATGGCTCTATTTTCGTATTCCTCGAATCTTACGTATAGGTTATCGTCTATGTTGAAATCTCTGTTTGGATATTCTTTTGCCATTTCGCTAAAAAGCAGTATTTTTTCTAGGGGGCCTCCATTTGTTTCATCTTCTCCCAGTTTAACGCTTTTAAAGGGAACTCTTAGTTCGTAGCCTTTATTTATATTAACTATTGGTAGTAGGGAGTGATCCAAGTAATATGCTTTATATATTTGAGGTAATAATTTTAAACAAAAATATGTGCTCATAAAAGAGATTTCTTGGTTTTCTAAGTGTAGAGTTTCAATTTCTATTGACTCGCCATAGTTTATTAGGCGTATTGCTGGTGCTGGTGAGTAGTTTTTGGGCGAGATAAATATTTCGCTGCCTACTATTTGATATGTAAAAGGTTCTTTTAGATTACTAAATCCGAGTAATTTTTTTTGTTCTCTTCTACTTAGTTTGGGTCTTAGGCTTTCAAAGGTTGTTTGGGATGAGTCGTAAATTTCTTCTTCTTGGTTTTCTTGTATTATTTCGTCTATGAAGCCTATTTCTTCTTCGTCTATATCTATTTCGTTTTCAAGATCTATGGTTGCATAGAAAAAACCTTTTTTTAGAGCTTCGTTGTAGTCTAATTTTGGAAATAAATCTTCATACATAGTTTATATTAAAAATAAGTACTTTAAAAATTTTATCTTTTAAAAGTAGTTACACAATCCTTTGTTTAAGTCCTTCTAGTATTATTTGCATGGCTTTTGTATCTAATTTACAGTATTCTAGGAGGTCTTTTTTTAATTGCTCTGGGAGGTTTTCTTTGTTTTTTTTATAAAAAACCATTGCGTCTCTTCCATTATTTACAAACATTCCTTTGTAACTTTCGTTGCTAAATACGGGTAATATGTCTTTGATAGATGTGCTCCCTCTTTGGCTTGGGTGATAATACCAAAAATTAGCGAAAGGATCTCTTAAATCTATGAATCTTTTAATAACGTTTTCTGTCCATTCTTTACTTTCTGGAAAAGCTTTTCCTAGCTCTCTTAAAACTTTGGCTTCGAAGTGCTTGTAAAAAACTAATATTGGTCCTTTATTTGGCAAATCTTTTTTTAACTTTTCTAAAAATTCTTTTTTAGGGTTTCCTTTGCCTTCAAACAAAAACTCTTTGTGGTTATTTTCAAAATGAAGAGAGTATTGAAAGGGTATGTGTTCAAAAGGCTTTGAGCCTTCAAACAACGGTATTGGTAACTGGTACGTTTCAAAATCTAAATAACTAATGGGTTCTTCAAGTTTTGAAAAAAACTTTTTCAAGTGCTCTTTATCATAATGTTCTTTTTCTTTTTTTTGAATCCGTCCGTACTTGTTTAAATCCTCATTAGGTGCATCTTTTATTTGCATTTTACCTTCGTTGAAAAGCTCTATTGCTTTAGATTTCCTTATTTTGTATACTTCGAAAATATTGTTTTTTGGTAAGTGTGATAAAAACTCTTGGGCGATAGGGTTATCTTTAGAACATGTTTCTAAGTCTTCTGCTTTAAATTCTGGCTCTTGAGCCTGGTTTATTATTTCTAGGCTTCTCTGTATAAATAAAGGTCTTTTTTCAACTTTATCTGTTAAGTCTATTTCTAGGAAAAGCTCTGTTAAATCAAGTTCTTCATTTAATGTATATTCTTTATTTATTATAACTAACAAGCACTTATTTACTTTTACTTTGCATTTTTTGAGGACGTATTTTTGAAAAGCTAAATCGTCTAAATACTTATCTTTAACCTTTGTAGAGCTTTTAATTTCTATTAGGTCGAATCCGTCATCTGTTTTTCTTAAAACGTCTACTCTCGCGCTTAAATTTTTGTAGTTGAACTCTTTTTCAAATTCTACTTCTTCGTTTACGTATAGATTTTTTGCATATTTTTCTACTAATTTTCCATCTTCAAACCTGTCTAAAAGTTCGGGTGTTGGTTTTGGAAAGCTTTGGGGATTATTTACTAGTCTCCATAGATAAGCATCGTTTTCTAATCCTTGAACATAAATGGTTTTGGTTAATTTTTTCATTTAAACTTATTGTTTTATGCTAATAATTATAAATATTAATGTTTAACTAATAAGTAGTAACAAATAAAAACATTTATAAATAAAGAAACTTTAATGACTATTATGAAAGTAGAAGTAGAAGGTCTGGGAGACGTAAAAATAACAGATAAAGCTATTGATGCAATAGTTCTTAATATGGTTTATGAAACCTCTTATTTAAGTAATGATCCTAGAACTAAAATAGGTGCTATGCTTTGCGATTTAGATCTTCTAAAAAGACCTTTGGGCGGCCAAATAATTGGTGGCATTTATGGTTGGAACCATTTATTTGAAGCATATAGAGATGAGGAAAAAAAAGAAAAACTAAAAGATAGGGCTTACAAGCATAAAAAAATAACTCATGCTGAAGATCACGCGATATCTCAAGCAAACAAATTTTATAATGAAGGTCTAGGTATTTCTCCTTCTAAAATGGGTCTTTGGGTATTAGACGTGCCTTGCAATGGGTGCTCGGACAAAATAATAAAAGCTAAAATACCTAGAGTTGTAACTCATTTGCCTTATGCTCTTTTGCATGTTGATGAAGAGTATAACTCTCTAAAAAAGAAAAAGCAAAACATCCAAAAAATGCAAAATGAAGGAATACAAGTCTTATTTTACCCTTTAGATGTTGGTCAAAAAGCTTATATGGATAATCAAGAAATAGATTTTAAAGCTCTTTTTTCTCACTAATCTCTAATATATCGTAGCAAATACTATTTGCTAATAAAATTTGTTTTACTAAACTTTGGCATCTCCTTGGATTGTTAATATTTTCTGTACATCTTAAAGAGGCATAATCTTGGGTTAATATTTCTAAATTTATTCCTAGAGCTAATCTATAGTCGCTTCCTTGCTCAGCTATTGGTGGTTTAAGATGTTCATAACTAACATAAGCAATTTCTTCTAAAGAAGGAGTATTGCTATTTTTATCAGCTATGGCTTGGGGGTTAAAAGGAAAGTGTATGTAAATATTATCGCCACGGATAATTGTTTGCGGAAGCAAATTTTCGTTTATTCCTAATAATTTGTAAACTCCTCTTATCATATTCGTTCCGTAAAAAAACATGTCTATTGCTCTTTCAGGGGTTTTGCAGTGGTGAATTTCACTTTCTAATTTATTATCTTTGTAACTTATCTGAAAACTAGGGGCCATCCAACTAGAAAGATTTGTTAAGAATACATTTTTATCTGTTTTGGCAAGTGCATACTGTCCTCCGTTTTGAGTAAATTCTCCAATGTAGTCCATGTCTTGGTCTTTTAAGTTAATAAACAAGTTTGAAAAACCTTGCTCTTCATTAGAGGGATCTCTCTGACGAAGAGTGGATCCTTTTATTTCTAAATTATAGTGCGGTCCTAATTCTCCTTCTTTTTTGTCTATTTGGCTAAATAAAGGGTATAAGTCTAAATTCATGTATTTGAGAAGAATGTTTAATATAAAAATGTTATCTGTAAGTAGTTACATTTTTTAGTAGTTTTTACTTCTAAAAAAAATAATTTAAGATTTCTTTTTCCTTTTATTATCCAAACAAAGCTTATCAGGATCACTTAAAAATACAGCTAGAGTTGCTACTGTTAAACCAAAGTCTCTGGCTCCTGTATCGCCAAAACCCATCTGGAATGTTATAAGTGCAAGATGCAAAGCTAAAAGCAAAGCGCTAAACCTTGTGAATAATCCTAACGCCAGCAAACTAGCAAAAACTAGTTCAAAGATAGCATTTGTATAAACAAGAATGACTGGCTCTATAAAATTACTTACCCAAACTGGCACGTAAAAAGAATAACCTTGAGGATTTATTAATTGCGATATAGCAAAATAAAAAAATACTGTTGCAAGGCCATATCTAAGTAAAGGCCTTGCAACCCAAGCATATTTATCTATGTATTTATCCAACATAAACACCTATAGGTTCATTTCTCAAAAGACCATCGTCTCTTTCGCCATGCCTTTGGTTATATGCATCTTCAAACTGCTGAGCAGTTCCGCAGTTAGGCAAAATAGCTTGAGCTCCACCAGGGTGCTGTCTCAACCAACCTGTCAAATCATAAACTCTTCCTTGATAAGCAACCCAGCAACTACTCGCATCATTATTTTGAGCTAATTCTTCTAAGCTAATAGTGGAAGAATCATCTTGCTCTTCGTCCTCTTCTAAAGAACGGGCTTGCTCTTCATTTAAATCTTCTTCAACAATCTCTTCTTCGATTGGCTCTTCACTTGTAGTTTCAGTTTCTACAGGTTCATCAACAGTGGGAAACTCAACTTGTCCTTCTTCTAAATCCGCTGTGCATCCAACCAGCATTACTCCTATTAAAAACAATAATATTATTTTTACAGATTTCATATTATCACCAAATTCTTTTTTTATGGATTTAACCTAATAGTATCTCTAGGCAAGAACGTTACGTCTCTAACATTTGTTATACCTAAAAGTATCATAACCATTCTACTAGGACTCAGTCCAAACCCTCCGTGTGGTGGACAACCATACCTAAAGAAGTTAAGATAGTCTTCGATTAAATCAAGTTCTAATCCTTTCTCTATTGCTTGCTCTTTTAATATAGGATATCTGTGCTCTCTTTGAGCCCCAGTAGTTATTTCTAGTCCTTTCCATAAAAGATCATAACTCTTAGTTAAATTATCGCCTTTTTTCATATGATAAAAAGGTCTTATACTATAAGGATAATCTGTTACAAACACGAAGTCATGTCCATGTTTTTCTTTGATATATTTATAGAGCATTCTTTCTCCTTCAGGATCCAAATCCTCGCTTTTAGGTTCATAACCATTCTTTTGAAGCTCTTTCATAGCTTCTTCAAGAGGTATTCTCGGGAAAGGGATGTTTGGAACTGTGACTTCCTGTCCAAAAACTTCTCTAATCTCATCTCCAAATCTTTCTTTAAGTCTTAAAAGTATGTGTCTAAGCCAACTTTCTTCGGCTTTCATAACATCTTCATGACTTTCTATGAAGCTCAGCTCCATATCAATCATCGTAAACTCTGTGTCGTGCCTTGAAGTATGAGAAGGATTTGCTCTAAAAACAGGTCCTATCTCAAATATTTTTTCAAATCCTGACGCCATAGCCATCTGTTTATAAAACTGAGGACTTTGAGCTAGATAAGCTTGCTTACCAAAATAATCAACTGCAAAAAGTTCTGCTCCGCTCTCACTTGGCGCGCCCATAAACTTAGGACTATATATTTGTATAAATTCGTTTTGCGACCACCATTCTCTCATTGCTTCTTCCATAGCAGTCCAAATTTTAAATATGAGTGTGTGTTTTGGTTTTCTAAGATCTATCCACCTATTATCTAGTCTTACGCCAAGAGAGGTCTCGACTCCTTTTTCTACTACTTGTATGGGTAGCTCTTCTGTAACTTCGCTTAAGATTTCTATTTCTTTTATTTCTATTTCAAATCCGCCTGGTGCTTGCTTTTCTTCTTTAACAGAACCTTTTATGCTTACAACGCTTTCTTTGTGAAGTTTCTTTGTAATTTCAAAAACTTCATCGTTGTTTTTTAAGCTTATACATTGAACTATGCTGCTCACGTCTCTAATTAAAACAAAGTGAATGGTTTTTTGCACTCTTATCTCGTGA
>SKIS01000033.1 GCA_007116295.1 Candidatus Woesearchaeota archaeon
TACAAGTATCAAAGTAGGGTTTTTCAAATCGTAGTCTATTTCTTCTTTTGTTTCTCTTATAATGGTTGCTTTAGAGGTTTCTCCTTTTTCTCTTCCTCCTCCAAAAAAGCTCCATTTATTTTTTGCTGTTGGCGCATGTTCATCTCTGTGCTGCAAAAGAATTTTTATTTCTCCGTTTTCTACTTTGTACAAAATAATTGCGCAAGCACCTCTTTTATCTAAACTTTTTAAGTCCATACTCCTAAAGAAATTTTTTTTGTTATAAAAAGTTAACTTTGGAAAAATAACATTTATATACTTAGTTTCTTATTATTTTTCTTATGGCGAGCTACAAATTATTATTTACGGATCCAATGAAATACTTTTCAGGTATTTCTAAGATGAGTTACAGCGACACTTTAGGTTTAATATTTAGAATATTATTCATTCCTTACTTACTTTATTTTATTTTAAGCTTCGGATTTGACTTAGGTTTTTCTAACTTAGTCATTGCTTCAGCAGTATTATTTGCTTTATTTACTGTGTTGGCGGCGCCTTTCATAAACGCGGCGGTAACTCATTTAGGAGTTTTGTTATTCAAAAAGAAGGGTTATAAAAAAACGTTTTTAGCATCTTCACACGCTATTTTAGCTTTTGCACCTTATGCGTTAGTGTTTGTTGCTTTAGCTTTACCTTCTCTTTTCTCACAGGGTATTGGCGTTGAGATACTATTAATTTTAGGCTACTTAGTAGTGTTTGCAGGAGCTATTCACATATTAGTACTAGAAATAATAGGTTTGAAAAAGCTTCACAAGCTATCTACTGGTAAAGCAGTTGTTTGTGCATTAGTAATACCATTACTAATATCTATGGTTATTGCATTCCTAATAGGAATAATGCTTGTTGTGATTGCAGTAATAGCTTACTCTGCTGTTCCTGCTTTTTAGATGAAAACAACTATTTTAATAACAGGTCTTGGAGTTGGTGGTGCAGAAAAGTTTTTGTCTAAACTTTTACCTATAAAAAACGTTGACGTTGTCTCAATAACAGGCCTTAATGATGTAGGTAGAGAACTTGAAAAAAAAGGAGTTCAAGTAACTTATCTAAATGAAGGTTTAGACGTTAAACTTTTTAGAACTATTTTTAGGTTAAGAAAGCACTTAAAAAAAAATAATATTTCTCAGCTCATGACTTTTTTAATACACGCGGATTTGCTTGGTAGATTAGTTGCTAAATTAGTGGGTATAAGAGTTATTTGCAACATCAGAAATGATTACAGTAAAATCTCAAGGCTTTATTTACTTGATAAGTTTAGCAGATTTTTTGTTAGTAAATACGTTGTTAACAATGTGGGTTTGAAGAGTTATATGGATAAGATAGGGGTAAAAAAATATGTTGTCATTTCAAACGCGGTTAGTTTAGAGAGTCTTCTTAAATCTGCTAAGCAAGGGTTTAAAAAAAGTGTTGGTGTAAGCAAAAAAGTTATTACGTGCGTTGCAAGACTGGAGCCTCAAAAAGATCATAAAACTCTAATAAAAGCTATGGCTCATCTTCCAGATGCAGAGTTAGTCCTAGTTGGAGAGGGCTCTCTTAGAAAAGAGCTTGAGTTCTTAGCATCAGAGTTGAATGTCGGAGTTCATTTCTTAGGCAAGAGAGATGATGTTTCTTCTATTCTTTTAGAATCAGATGTGTTTGTATTGCCTTCAACAACAGAAGGTATGAGTAATGCTTTGCTTGAAGCTATGAGTTTTGGATTGCCTTGCGTTGTTTCAAATATTCCTCAAAATACTTCTTTAATAAGACATGAAGAAAACGGCTTAGTTTTCGAAGCTCAAAATAGCAAAGACTTAGCTAAGAAAATAAGCCAAGCAAAGAAAAGTCATGGAAAACTAGCTGCTAAAACAGTAAAAGAAAACTATGACATAGAAGTTATCAAGAAAAAATATTTGGAGATTTTGAAATAGGTTTTTCTTTAAGAATTTTGATTAGCTAGTTTATGTTTTCTTTTGTAAAAATTCTGCGGGAGACAGTATTTGGATTTTTTCAAATCTGTCTAAATTTAACAAATGTTTATCTCCGCTTATTATTAACTCTGCATTTCCATCTACAGCTAAGTTTAATAAAAAATTATCTTTAGGATCTTCTTTTATGATTTCTAAGTCTGTTTTAGTATTGATATGGGACGTGTCGTATTCATTAATTATTTTAAACACGGTCTTTCTTGACTTTCTTTTAAAGCCCAAGCCTGATATTATTACGTTAGTATCTAAAACTGCTCTTTTCTTGCCCATTTTACCGCTGTTTCTATGTCTTTTTTAGAAACCTTGTTTTTTTCAAAATGGGCTTGTATTTTCTTTGTTAAATTTTCTAGATTCGGAAGATCAACTTTTTTAAAATACACTCCTTCTTCCAAAGCTACAGCTACAAATCTTTCTCCTTCTTTTAAATTTAGCTTTCCTCTTATCTCTTTAGGAACAACTAATCCTCCTTTACCAGACATCTTTATCAATTTAGTCATCTCCAAACACCGCTATTAGTTAAACAGTTAAACTATTTAACTTTTACTAGTGTTTTTTTAGCCCACACATATTAGATAAAGACTGTTTAATAACAATTTCCAGAAAATAATCGGAAGAATTACGTTAAACATTATCAAAATACTTTTTCTTTAAGAATTTCGATTAAGTCTTTTAAATCTTCACTTGTTAGCAGATCTATATAAAAATCTATTTTAGCAATAAATTCTTCTGTTTGTTTTATTAATTTCACAGCATCATGTTTTTCGCTAGAAAAATCTGTTTTGTATTGGTTTAATATTCTTTTATCTTTCGCGTGTTGAAGTAATTTGGTTTCTATTTTAAACAGGTCAGTTAGTAAAATTATAGTTGCTTTGTGATTTTCACATTTAATACCGCAATATCGAAGAAGGCAGGTCGCTTTATGATACATAGAATAATAACTCATAGTCACGCTTTCTTCTATAAGGTTGTTTTCCAGAAGGATTTTTGAAGCTTTCAAGGAGTTTTCTGATTTTTTCCCGTAAGTATTGCTTATTTGTTTGTTAGGGCGGCTAATTTTTAAACTATTTTTTTCAATTAATTCTTTTAGGAACCTCGTTTTCTTCATTTTTCATTATTTGATTGTA
>SKIS01000041.1 GCA_007116295.1 Candidatus Woesearchaeota archaeon
CTCCTATGTTCTCACAAGCATTAACACAGCTTTTCAACACAGCATGGAAGCAAAAAATTTTAGCTAAACAAAACTAATTTTACCTAAAACTCTATAAACTCTAAATACTTACTTTTTCTTATGCAATACAAAATAGTAGGCACCAGTCACGTAGCAAAGGAATCTCAAACCCTAATTAAAGAAGCTTTTCTAGAATATAAGCCCCAAATAATAGCTGTAGAGCTGGACAGACATCGTCTACAAGGGCTTTTAACCAAGCAAAAACAAAAGCTAGGTTTGTCAGCAATAAGGCAATTTGGTATAGGAGGATTTTTATTTGCACTAATAGGTAAAATAATGCAAGAAAAAATAGGAAAGCACCTGGGAGTCAGACCAGGAGAAGAATTTCTATATGCAATAAAATTAGCCAAACAAAATGATTTGAAAGTCGCATTAATAGACCAAGACATAAATATAACTCTTAGAAATCTAAAAAAAGTGCCTTTCAAAGAAAAATTCAAAATAGTTATAGATTCAATCAGAAAAAAAGAGCTTAGAAAAATAGATTTGACAAAAGTGCCTCAAGAAGAGCTTCTAGAAGAACTGATAGGTTGGATGAAAACAAGATATCCTATGCTCTATAAAGTACTTGTGGATGATAGAAACAAATACATGGCTTCACAAATAAGAGCAATATCTCTTCAACATAATCAAAAAGTCCTAGCAATAGTAGGTGCTGGTCACAAAAAAGGGATGCTAGAAGAGCTAAATAAGATGCAAGCAGACCAAATCACAAAACTATAAATATTAAAGGATAAAAATATACTACTATGAGATTACGTTTCAACACTATAGAGATACAGCTAATTCTATTCACACTAGTTTTAAACGCCTTCGTGCTAGCATTTAGAAGATGGGGACTTTCAGGATTTGAAGTGCAAGAAGCAATCATAAACTTCGCATACTTTTTTTCATTGCTATTTTGTCTTTACATAATATTTTTAGTCGCCCAAAAAATTACAGCTCTAAAACTTGGCTATACTCCTATCTATGAAATTTGGAGCTTGGGGCCTATGATAGCAGTTTTAATCACGTTCATGACATACGGTCTTCTTCCCCTACTCTACCTAGGCCATATGCAACTGGAAAGAATTAAAAGAAGAAGGATAGGGCTATTAGAGCAATCAGTTCACTTTAGAGGAAAGTTCTTAGTGGCGCTCATGGGGCCTTTAACGCTCTTTTTAATAAATTTGTTAATAATTACTCCTTTATATGTTGCAACCCAAAGCCAGCTAATCTATGATATCTTATTCGCGTCTAGCCTAATAATACTATTCACATCTATACCGCTGCCAAGATCTAACGGGATAAACCTTATAATGGCCTATCCAAAAACATGGTTAGTCATATTCTTATTCGGGCTCATATCAACCATATTATTGTTATTCGGAACGCTCATAAATCTTTTACTAGTACTAATATTAAGCGCCATAGCTGCATTTGTAGTAGTTAAATTTGTTTTCAAAAAAGACTAAAAAAAGCCTTTTGGATAAGATATATTGCAGCTATAATACTCAAAATCCAAGGACTCCAAATTAAAAGAGAAACCATGTAAATACTTAAAATAAGATCTATTCTCGATGCCCCGTCGCCCCAAAAAACCACTCCTTTAACAAATAAATAAAGAGCAAAGCTTAGCATAACTCTAGAAGTCACTATTTCTAGCTGAAATAAAATCAAAAATAGTGCAGCTAATAAATCCAAAACACCCATGAATTTTACTATCATATAATACTAAAAAACCTCATTATTATAAAAAATTACTCTTTCTCGACTGAAATAATCAAAATATTTAAATAGTCCTTTCACGAAAATAGCTATATAAAAGTATTTTTTAGGAGGTAATAAAAGAAAATGGCTGAAAAAGTAGCAAAAGCAGGTGTTAAGAAAGAATCAGGATATTTGTATTTTGTCGATAAAGACGGAGACGTTTCTAGAGCAACAATGGCTAGAGGAGGCGGAAAACACGGAAAATCAAAACCTGAAAAAGTAGCAAAAGTTGGTGTTAAGAAAGAATCAGGATATTTGTATTTTGTCGATAAAGACGGAGACGTTTCTAGAGCAACAATGGCTAGAGGGAGAAAATAATCTCCTTCACTTTTTTTTCTTTATTTCTAAAAGTAATTAATATAAAAACAAACCTTTTTCTATTAATATGGAAAATAAAAGGCAAACAGCTTACAAATGTAATATACTCCAAATATCTCGAGGAGAATATATACAAATGCAGGGCTGGGAGCCAAACTATGTACTCGTAAACAAATTAAAGGTATCAAGAGTAAACATAATAGGCGTAGTTTTAAACAAAACAGAATCTTCTTTAATAATAGATGACGGTTCTGCACAAATTTCTCTCAGAGTCTTTGATGATATAAAGCTAATAGACAAATTTTCTGCAGGAGACATAATATTATCAATAGGAAGACCAAGAGAATACAACGATGAAAGATACATCGTTCCCGAAATAATAAAAAAAATAGATAAAAAATGGCTTGATTACAGAAAAAAAGAGCTTCAAAAACAAGTAATCTCGCCACAACAAGAAACTTCCAAACCCGCAGAAATAACAATGGAAGAAGCACCAGTAGTTCCAAAAAATAAGCCTGTTAACATATTGTCTGTAATAAGAGAATTAGATGAAGGAGACGGGGTGCCTACAGAGGTTCTAATACAGAAAATAAATTCAGAAGACGCCCAAACTCAAATAAACCAACTCATAAACGAAGGAGAAATATTTGAAATAAGGCCTGGGAAAATCAAGATATTAGAGTAGGGGTCAAAAACACTTCTAAAATAACTCCTAGTACAATCAAAGAAATACCCACTAGCCAAATATATAAGACATCACTCAATATCTTGCTGGCCTCTTCTCCCTTAAAATTATCTTTTAAAATAGCTATTGTTAACATACCAGCTCCTAAAGCCCCAAAGAAATAACCTAAAAATTCAGGTATGCCATGAACCAATATATACGGATTAAAACTCCAAGAAGCCAAAGCATAGCCCAAAACAGACGCGTTCCAAATAAAGACGTA
>SKIS01000006.1 GCA_007116295.1 Candidatus Woesearchaeota archaeon
AAAACTATCCAAATGTTAGCTTTATTGGAATTAATAGTAATGATGCCCAAAATTATCCTGAAGACAGCTTTGAAGAAATGAAAAAAAGAACTGATGTAAAGTTTGATTATTTGCACGATCCATCTCAAGAAGTTGCAAAGAGCTTCGGAGGAGTTTGCACACCTCACTTCTTTTTATTTGATGAAAATAATAAGTTAAAGTATCAAGGAAGACTTGATGATAGTTGGAAAGAAGAAAGCGAAGTTTCTAGAGAAGATCTTAAAGAAGCTATTGAGCAAGTCTTGAAAGGTCAAGAAGTCAGTGTTAAAGAAACAAGCACTATTGGCTGCAGCATTAAATGGAAACAAAACTAGTTATAATTGTCGATTGACTCATCTAAAATGTTTGCTTGAAACAAAGCTTGGGCTTTTTGAGTTTGAACGTTCTTAAGCATTTGATAAGGTAAAAAATTTATGTCTACCAAAAACGATAA
The DNA here is from genome assembly GCA_007116295.1 of Candidatus Woesearchaeota archaeon. Lineage (GTDB taxonomy): Archaea > Nanobdellota > Nanobdellia > Woesearchaeales > 21-14-0-10-32-9 > SKIS01. The sequence continues at coordinate 473 of SKIS01000006.1, forward strand.
AGGTTTGAAAGCACCTTCAAACCCTTTATTTTTAAAAAACAAATAGTTACCTTGATTTATCGCTTGATCTAATTGATTTTTTATAGAGTCTTCTTTATTCAATGCTTTTTGAAGAGCCTCGTTATGAATGTAAAAAGGTTTTTCTATTAGCTGTGAAAAAATATTTTTTTTCTCAACAGAAATTCTTTGAAGAGCCTTGTTTTTGACAAGTGTTAGGCTAGAATCCATTTGATTAAATTCATATGCTAACTCATCCTTTAACTCAGCTAAATTCATTATGTGGCCTTCAGCATAAAAAGGAAGTTCTTTAATTATTAACGGATCTTGAAACCCTGAAGTTTCAGAGGTTTGACTAAGAAGTCTCTCTTTATCAAATTCTATATCCTCCATAAGACCATCTATTAAACGTATTAATTTAAAGTTCTTATCAATGACTTGAGATTTCCTTAATTTTTCTATGTAAAACTTTGCTAAAGTCATAGCGCACCTTTTTTATAATATAAAAAAGCCATTTCATCAATTAAATTTGCTTGATGTAAAGACTGCTCTTTTCTAGGACCTAAATTCATAAGAAATTTATCAACAGGGTTTTCAGGAAGATAGTCTATGTTGATTAAGTCTTGCAAAGGCCCGAAGTCTTTATTGAACTCTTGCCTGCCATAACCTAACCTAACAACCCCTGTTTTATGAGCTTCAAATCTTTGCTCAGCGACTCTCTTTCTACCTGTTAAAGCAAGTTTTAAAGCTAAGTTTTCATCAAAACCTTCTTCTTTAACAGATTTCATAAATATCTCGAACTTTTTATCTCGAATCAACGAATCGTACCTTCTTAAAAAATTAAATTGTTGCTCTTGCAAAACATCCAAAGTGTAAATTTGCGAATTTTTAGAATGGTGCAAATTTTCAAAATAAGAAGGAGAAATAATTGGCCTTATAGATAAAGAACCTTCTGATTCTATTTCATCAAAGAAATTTACTAACTTCTCAATATCTATTTGAGAAACTGCTTCTTTAGCTCTCTTTAAAGCCTCTGCTTTATTTAATTTTTCAAAAAAATTTAGAAGTGCATTTAATTCTTCATCTGAATCTAGTTTTTTTTGGAACCTATAAGCGAATACCATTAAATAATAGTAAAAAGAATTAGTTTTTAATCTTTACTCTTTTTTTTCTTTTCTCTAAACTTTCTTCTCATCTCTTTTTGTTCAGGAGTAAGCTTCTTTCTACCACCCTTACCCTTCTTATTTTTACCCGCCTTTATTTTAGCATACTGAATAGGATTTTTAACCTTTTTTTCCAAAGCATCAGGCTCATAAACCCTTAAATCCTTATAATAATTATCACCTGCATGAGGATAATTATGAGGAGGAATAGCTTCTTTTTGCTTTTTTAGCTGAGAAATTTGACCTTTCAAATAAACCTCTCTTAAAGGCTCATCATTTCTCTCATTCCACTCCTTTATCTTTTGCTCAATACTAGGAGGATCATAGCCAACCCCTTTTAAAAAATTTATCAACGTAAAAAGAGCTCTTTTTCTTCCATCCTTCAAACCCTTCAAAATATTCTTAATAGTGGGAGGAAAAAATTCTTCTGGAATAGCCTCATCAGGAACATCAAAAGTTTTAGTTTCTTGAACATCTCTTTTTTCAATAGGATTATAGTCAAAAGCATTCAAAACGAATTGAGCAGCCTGATCTTTTTTAACATCTCTAACAAGAAAAGGAACATCTAAAGAAACCTTATCTGGCTCAGCAAAAGCTTTTTTGAACTTCAAAACATTGTTTATATCAATAGGAACACTTACAAGACCTGATTTTTCATGTAAAGAATAAGGCATCCTATAAAGATGTCTTGAAGCTATCAAAATAGTGTCTATTTCTAAAAAGCGCTCAGAATCCAAAGTATACTCTGTTACGTTTCCCTTACCATCTTTTGTTGTCTGAACAAGCTCTTTGTAAGAAAGACCAGTTCTTTTTATTACGTTATCAATATTATTTTTTTCAACTTTTAAAATAGCTTTTTCAAGTAAAGGCTTAAGACGCTCACGAAGATAAAGAGCTATTCTTCTAGGCGCCTCAGGAAACAAATTTTCAGTAAGCTCTCCATTAATTTTTTGAGGAAAAGCCTCAAAAGGAACCGCTATATGAAACCCCTTATTACCACTAAACTTACAAGTAATGGCCTCCAAACCCTCTTCTTTTAGTATTTTAATAAGAATATGAGTGGCAAGCTTACTATAAATAAAATGGCTACAATCAATATCCAATATTAAATCCCAGCCAATCCTTAACTCATCTTGCTCCTTTCTTTTCATATCACTTCTAAGACTTAAAGGATTGCTCCAAAGTTCTTCGCTACAATGAAAACTAGTCGCTTTTCTTTTAGCAAGCTCCAACACGTCATTTGGATACTGCAAACTATCCGGTCTTTTACCAAAAAAGTCTTTAAAACGAACAGCAACTTCCTTATCTTTAGCATACTTAACTAATAACTCCCTAATTTCTTTTCTTTTATAATACGAAAGAGTTTTTGAAAGTAACATGATACAAATAACACATTCTTAATTATATAAGTTTTG
>SKIS01000024.1 GCA_007116295.1 Candidatus Woesearchaeota archaeon
CACGCCCGATCACCCATTTCTTTATGTTGATAGAAAATACAAAAATGACAAAAACAAAGAATTTGTACCAAGATGGAACGCTCCTAAATATTTTGAAAAGGGAGACTATTTAGTGATGCCTATTAATAAAGAAGTTAAAAGCAAAAATCACCACGAATTTGAGGTTATTGCCAGACAAAATTCTAAGTTTGGAAAAAAAGTCAAGCAAAAAATTAAAGTTTCATTAACAAAAGAATTTTTTAGACTAGTCGGATATTATTTAGCAGAAGGAAGTGTTAGTAGCGATTCTTATCTCAATTTTTCTTTTGGACTACACGAAAAAGAGTATATTGAAGACGTTGAAAAGTGTTTGAAAAAAGTTTTTGGAGTCAAAAAAGTGTTACGAATGGAACATAAAAAAAATAATGGTGTTTCGCTAGTAGTTTGTGATGTTAAACTTGCTAGGTTATTCAAGCAGTTTGGAAACAAAAGCGATAATAAAGCTTTACTTTCTTGGATGATGTATGAGACAAAAGAAAACCAATCCGAAATAATTAAAGGATGGTTTAGAGGGGATGGAAATTATTATAATAAAAAACACGAGTCTGGTTTGAAAGAGACATTCAGAATAAATACTACTTCAGAAAAACTTACAAGACAAGCAAGAGATATTTTACTCAGACTTGGAGTCTTTGCATTTGTAAATAAAAGAGTTAGAGACAGCACTCGAAAAGATATCTTCACATTAGGAATTACAGGAGCGCACATGATTAAATTTGGAAAAATAGTGGGCATGGAAGTTAAGAAAAAACTTAATGGTAAAAATAGAGCATCTATGTTTGGAATAGATGATAAATTTGCTTATGTGCCTATTAAAAAAATAACTAAAAAAGAAGTTGAAGACATAACAGTTTATAACTTCGGTGTCCACGAACATGAAACGTATACTGTTGGAGGAGTCGCAGTTCATAATTGCTCCGCGCCAAAGTTTAACGTCGCTTCTTTGCATGCTGGCTGCGTAGAAGTATTTGTGCATAAAAACGCGAGGATGAGATATAGCTCTGTAGAGAATTGGAGTGCAAATACATATAATCTTAATACAAAAAGAGCAAACGTGGATGAAGGAGGTATAATGGAGTGGGTTTCTGGAAATCTTGGAAGCGGAGTGACTATGCTTTACCCAGCAACTTTGCTGTTAGGGAAAAATTCTAAAGCAGACCACATAACGATTGCTTACGCAGGAGAAAATCAAAACCAAGACACAGGCGCAAAAGTATATCATTTAGCTCCAAACACCACTAGCACTATTAATAGTAAGAGTATTAGTAAAGGAGGAGGAATTACTGGTTATAGAGGCTTAGTAAAAATAAAAAAAGGTGCTAAAAATAGTAAGTGTAGCGTTATTTGTGATGCATTAATGTTTGATAACCAAAGCCAAAGTAATACTTGGCCAAGTATTGATGTGGAAGAAAAAAAGAGTGATGTAGTTCATGAAGCAAGTGTAGGAAGAATAAGTGAAGATCAACTATTTTATTTGCAAAGCAGAGGACTTAGCGAAGATGAAGCCTTGCAAATGATAGTGAGCGGTTTTATGGAACCATTATTAAAAGAACTTCCTTTAGAATACGCAGTAGAGATGAACAGATTAATTGAACTTGAAATGGAGGGAAGTTTAGGATGAGCAAACAAATAGAAATATTTAGAAATAATGCATTAAAACAATTCAAAGAAACACCTCTTCAAGACAGAAAACACGGACTAGGAATAAAAACACGCCTTGATTGGGTCGAACTTAAAGACTTTGGCAAAGGAGATTTGAGTTTACAAAAAGGACATGCAAAGATTTTATCCCAAAAAGAATTTTTGTCAAGCGATAATTCTTTAATCCAAGAAGCTAGGGAAAGTCTTTTCAAGTATGAAGGTAAAAAAGAAAAAATAGATTATCTTCATTATGCAAAGAGCAACATTTATGCTATTCATATAACCGAAAGTAGCGATGATCCTATAATAATAAATCAGGTTTTGAATGAAAATAGTTTAAATCATGTCTTTGTAATCGTTGAAAAAAACGTGAACGCAGATGTGCTTATTAGTACTTTTGGAGAAAACATAACAGGAACTAGCTATACTCAGATATTATGTGGTGAAGGAGCCAAAATTTCTATTAGCATCGTTAAAGATATGAAAAATAGTTATTTGCATTGTAAAAACCAGGTGTTATTAAAAAAAGATACTACAAGTCATTTAGTAACCGCTGACTTTGGAAGTAAATTGATAGTTAATGAAAGCACAGCTACCTTAGTTGAAAGCTCAAGTGATAGTAGAATTGATACTTTGTTTTTTGGCTTAGATGAAGAAGAATTCGATATCAGCTCTAGTAGTATTCATGCTAATAAAAATACTAAGAGTTTACTCAATAGTAAAGGTGCTTTGCAAGGAAGTAAAGTTATTAACAGAGGATTGGTTCAAATAAATTCAAACGCACCAGATAGCAATGGTTATCAAAAAAGCGACATATTGCTTTTAGATGAAAAGGCACATGCAGTTAGCATACCTGACTTATTAATACATAATGATCAAGTAGCTTGCAGTCATGGATCAACTATTAGTAATTTAGAGGAAGAAAAAGTTTTTTATCTGCAAAGTAGAGGGCTTAGTAAGCAGCAAGCTGAAAAAAAGCTAGTTGAAGGATTTTTCTTTCCAATACTTGAAGATATAAGAAATGAAGAAATAACTGAGTTTATACATGAAAAAATTATGGAGCGAATAAACAGATGAAAGATTTTCCTATAGTCCAAGAACTACATTATTTAGATAATGCTGCTACTACTCAAAGACCTCTTCAATTAGTTGAGGCTATGAAAGATTATACTTTGAAGTTTAATGCTAATGCGCATAGAGGAATATATAGTATCGGGGAAAAATCAACTGAAATAGTTGAGGACACCCGAAAAAAAGTAGCTAATTGGATTAATGCAAGTCCTGAAGAAATAGTGTTTACTAAAGGAACTACTGAGGCAATAAATATTGTAGCTAGGGGCTTGAAAAAGTCAAAAATTTACTTAACTCAGCTTGAACACCATGCAAATTTTGTTCCGTGGCAACAGTTCCATGAAGTAATAATTGCTAACTATGATGAAAACACGGACAAAGTTAATTTTGATTTTGAAAAGGAATTTGATGTTTTAGCAACTACTTATATGTCTAATGTGACAGGAAGTATTTTACCAGTTAAAGAACTCATTAGGAAAGCAAAAGAAAAACGCGCTTTGGCCTTAGTAGATGCTGCTCAAGTAATAGGTCATAAAAAAATTGATGTTAAAGATTTGGGTTGTGATTTCTTAGCTTTTTCAGCTCATAAAATGTATGGACCTACAGGAGTAGGAGTTTTATATATTAAAAAAGAAGTTCAAGAATTAGTAAAGCCATTGATTTACGGGGGGAACATGATAAAAAATGTGACTCTTGAAAAGACAGAGTTAGCTCAAGGAATCCAGAGGTTTGAAGCTGGAACAATGGATATAGCAGGCATAGCAGGTTTTAATGCCGCACTAGATTATTTAGCTCAAAATATAGAAAATTTTAGCTTAAATGAGGAGAAGTTAACTTGTTATTTACTTGAAAAACTTGATGAGCAAAAAATAAAGTACTTTGGCCATAAAAATAGTTCTGGACCAGTTGTTAGTTTTGTTTTAGATGTTCATCCCCATGATGTTTCAACTATTTTAGATAGATATAATGTTTGTATTAGAGCAGGCCATCATTGCGCTCAGCCTCTGATGCAGTGTCTTGGAGTCGTTGCTACTTGCAGAGTTAGTTTTGCGGGTTATAATACAAAAGAGGATGTTGATAAGTTAATCCAAGGTTTGAAAGAGGCGAGGAGGGTTATAAATGGATGAATTATACAGAGAAGTGCTCTTAGAGCACTATAAGAATCCTCAAAACAGTGGCAAACTAATAAATCCAGACATTGTACAAAAGGATAGCAACCCTCTTTGTGGAGACGTAGTTGAGTTTTATTTAAGATTAAAAGAAGGTAAAGTTACAGAGGTTAGTTTTGAAGGTAAAGGGTGCGTTATTTGTATGGCTACTAGCGATATTTTAAGTGAAAAGTTTAAAGGGATGTCTTTAGATGAAATACAGTCTATGCAAAGAGAGGAGGTGTTAGACATTTTAGGTTTGAATTTGACTCATACAAGAGTTAAGTGCGCTATGCTTCCTTTAGTTGCTGTTAAAAAAGGCATAATAGAGTTTAAATCAAAAGGTGAAAAAAAATGAGTTTGTTAGAAATAAAAAATCTTAATGTAAGCGTTGAAGACACAATAATTTTGAAAAATCTAAATTTAGAATTGGATAAGGGAGAAATAGCAGTTATAATGGGTCCTAATGGTAGCGGAAAAAGTACTTTAGCTAATTCCTTAATGGGACATCCTGAATTTGAAGCAAAGGGAGATGTCACACTGGATGGCGAAGACCTTTTAGATATGGAAGCAGATGAGAGAAGTAAAGAAGGAGTTTTTTTAAGCTTTCAATACCCTGTTACGATACCAGGAGTTACTGTTTCTAATTTCATCAGAACGGCGATTAACACAAGAAGGGATAAAAAAGATCCTATAAAGATAAGCGAGTATGTCAAGCTTTTAAATGAAAATATGAAGCTTTTGAATATACCTAAAGAGTTTGCTGGAAGGTATTTGAACGATGGTTTTAGCGGTGGTGAAAAAAAGAAGATGGAAATACTTCAACTCGCTATGTTGAAGCCTAAACTTGCTATATTAGATGAGACAGATAGTGGACTTGATATTGATAGTTTAAAGCAGGTTTGTGAAAGTATTAATTTGCTTAAAGAAAAAAATCCTGATATGACTTTTTTAATAATTACTCATTATCAAAGGATGCTTAACTATATTGAACCTGACAAAGTGTGTGTTTTGCTTGATGGACGAATAGTCAGTCAAGGAGGTCCTGAGCTTGCTCATAAATTGGAAGAAGAAGGATATGAAGGTTTTAGGTGAACCAAAGTTTTATAAACTTTTTATTTAAAACTAGTTAGTTATGCATTTAAGAGAATATTTGAGACTTCCTTCAGGAGTATCAGAGGTTTATGTAGCCCTTTCTTTGTATGGTGTAGGAATGTCTCTTATAGGTATCTTCATACCTATTTATTTGCTAACGATAGGGTTTAGTATTAAGTGGGCTTTGTTTTATGTTTTGATTACAAAACTTATTTTTTCTATGTTAGTTCCTTTAGTTTACAAACTAGATGCCAAATATGGGCTTCAAGGAACTTCTCTAATACGTTTGCCTTTTTTTATAATAAGTTTTGTTAGCTTAATATTTATTCCTCAAGCAGAGTGGCTTTTTTTTGTTGCTGCAATTTCTGGAGGGTTTGCCTTAGCTTTCTTTTGGGTTCCCATACATTCTTTTTTTACAAGGAATTCTGATCTTAAAAAAGAAGGTTCTGAAGTGGGGAAAATGCTTAGCATACCTACTTTTTTTAAAATATTGAGTCCTGCTGTAGGAGGTTATATTTCTGCTATTTATGGATTTAATATATTATTTGTCATCGGATTATTATTAGTTTGTTTATCTACAGCTCCTTTATTTTTAACACCTACTCAAAAGACTCGTCATAAAAAAATAGATTATAAGAAGCTCTCTAATGTTTTGGGCTCGAAATTTTTCTTTATGACTATAGCTGATGGATTTATTTATGTTGCAGCAGCCATATTATTTCCTTTACTTATCTATGTTACTTTGACTAGTGTTGAAACAGTTGGATTTATTGCTTCTTTAGGAGGAATATTTTTTGCAGCCACTAGCTTTGTAGTCGGTAGGAAATTAGACCGTTCTGATTTGAAAAAATTTTATTTTGTAGGCGCCATTATTTTTTCTTTAACGCTTGCAGTAAGACCTTTTTTAACTACTGTAATAGGTTTTTCTATAGTTATCATATTTGGAGCGTTAAGTGCCGCAATATATGAGTCTGCTTATGTCACTCGTTTTTATTCTAGTGCAAAAAAAAGTATGGATCCTGACATGTTTGTTGTAGCAAGAGAAATAGTTCTAAATATTTCTAGGGCGATTCTTTTAGCAATCCTATTAATACTTCCTTGGAAAGGAGGATTTTTTATAGCGGCAATAACTTTATTTATAGCTGCGCTTTTGCTAAAGAAAAAAAGTTAATTTTTGTAGCCATTAGAAAAAATGCTTTCTAGTCCCTTCTTTAGGTAAAGAAACTCTTCTTCGTATTTTTTAGAGGTTGCTTGCAATGCCAATTTATAACCTTTGTCTAGTTGTTTTTTTGGTATGGTTATTCCTGTTTCATAATGTGTTAAAGCTATGTGTTTTATTATCCAATCTAAGTGTTGTTTCGTGTTTCCGTTTGAATTTTGTAATATTTGGGGCAGAGTTAAAACTAGTTTCTTTTTTAGAGTTCCAAAAAATCTTCCTTGGTAATATTCTAATAGAGTACTTGCATTAAGCTCTTCATTTAGTTCAACAGTGAATTCTTCAGAGTGAATTTCTTTATTTTTAAAAGCCCTAGTATAGTCTAAGCATTCTCTTTGTATTTCAAAAACTATGCTATTCAAATCTTTTTTTCTTAAGCCATCTATTTCTTCATTTAAGGAGTAGTTGTATCCTTTCAAAAACATTTCTTTATTCATTTCTTTTCACTTCTAGTTGTGTTAGAATATGTTGGAGCTTTGGTAAAGAAATGTCTTTTTGTTTTAATAAAGTTGTTTGGCGATCTAATTCGGTGTTTATTTCTTTTATTTCAGAGGAGTTAAGGTTTGGTTTTATGGATTTAAAGTAATTATCAAATGCGTCTCTTCCTGCTAGGTATGCTACTGAGAAAAATTCATCATTTGATTTGTGTGCCGCAAGTGTTTTTCTTAGTTGGTTTAAGCCTTTAAATATTGCTTGGTCAAATGTATAATTCTTTAATGTTCTAGTAACATTTCCATACATCAAGTCATAGTTTTTTTGCGGAATTGATTTTATCATGACTTAATAGTAGTAAACTTCTTTTTATATATTTTTGTATAGGTAAATTTAAATAAAAACCTAAACCAAAAACTAATATGATAGAAAACATAAGTTTTTGGGCATACACTTTGAGTTTCATAGGAAAAATTCTAATCATATTAATGGCTCTTTTAGTTCACGAAAAAGTAAGAGAAGAAAGAGTGATAGACGACATAGTAATTAAAGACATAAATTTAGAGATATACATAAGCGCATTCGCCTTAGTACTGATAACTATAGGCTACGCTCTACACTTAATGGCGATATAAAATGGATAAATTAAGATTTGGAACTGCAGGCATACCTTTGAGTACTCCTGATAGAAACACTCAAAACGGTGTTAGATACATAAAAGAGCTAGGACTAGATTCTATGGAGCTCGAGTTTGTTCGAAGCGTTAACTTGAACGAAGAAAGTGCAAAAGAAGTAAATGAGATTAGGAAAAAAAACGATGTTGCTTTAACATGTCACGGATCTTACTTTATTAATTTAAACGCTAAAGAACCTCAAAAAAGAGGAGCGAGTCGCCAAAGAATATTGGATGCTGCCCACATAGCAAATAGAGCGGGTGCTTGGAGCCTTACTTTTCATGCTGCTTACTATCTCAAGATGGAAAAAGAAGCAGTTTACAATACTGTAAAAGAGCAGCTTAAAAAAATAATAAAAGAACTTAAAGAAACCTCTAATCCTGTAAGAATAAGCCCTGAAACAACAGGAAAACCAACACAGTGGGGACATTATAAAGAAATAATTAGACTAAGTGAAGAGCTAGACCAAGTCAACCCTTGTATAGACTTCGCCCACTTGCATGCAAGAACCAACGGTAAATACAACACTAAAGCAGAGTTTCAAAAAGTTCTTAGTGATATAGAACACAGCCTAGGAAGAGAAGCTTTGGAAAATATGCATATACACTTATCAGGTATTGATTATGGAGAAAAAGGAGAAAAAAAACACTTATACTTAGAAGATAGTGATATGAATTACAAAGAGCTGTTAAAACAATTAAAAGAATTCAAAGTTAAAGGAAGTCTTACTTGTGAAAGCCCTAACTTAGAAGAAGACGCACTTTTATTAAAGAAGACTTATGATGAACTATGAAAATACTTGTTTTAGATGCAGACGGAGTAATGATTGAGCACGAATACTTTACCAAGACTTTAGAGTTAGAAATGGGAATCTCACATGATGTAACCCAAGAATTTTTTTCAGAAAAATTTAGTGATTGCGTGGTTGGAAAATCAGATTTAAAAAAAGAAATAGCGCCTTATTTGAAACAATGGGGTTGGAAAGAATCAGTAGACGAATTTCTAAACTTTTGGTTTGAAGCTGAAAACAAACCTAACAAAGCTTTAGTTGAATATGTTAAAAAAGCTAAAGAAAAAGGAATAAAAGTTGTTTTGGCAACAAATCAAGAAAAATATCGTCTTAACTACGTAAAAAAAGAGATGGGCTTTGAAAACCTTTTTGATATGATTATTTGCTCAAGCGACATAGGTTTTAAAAAACCTTCAGAGAAATTTTTTGTTAAGCTATGTGAAAAATTAAATCAAACATATAATGTCACAAAAAAAGACATCATTTTTTGGGACGACAATAAAGAAAATGTTGATTCTGCAAATAGACTAGAAATACGTAGTTTTGTTTACGAAGATTTTGAAGACTTTCAAAAGATAATGCTAAATTTCTAAAACCCTCTGAAAAGCAAAGCTAGCAGAATTATAAAAAATAATATTAACGCTCCCATCACTATAAAAGCAGGCAAGAATACTGCTGCAAAAGCTTTTCCTTTAGAAAGATCATGCACCTTCGAAATTCCTATTGTGGCAAGGATTAAAAAATATATTAGTAAAAGAGTTCCTAAAAAAGGTATAACTGAGCCCATCACGTAAGGAGTCATACTATACGCATAGACATTATACGTATCAACGTAAGAGCCTTTTCCTTTGAACAACCAAGCAAAAAGAAACACTAATCCGGCGTATATAAAACTAATAGCTATACTTCCCACCATCCCGAAAAATAGGGCTCCTGTAGAAAGAAATCCAAGAAATAATAAATCAGAACCCGCCAAATTCGCCAAAAGTAAATATGAAAATGTTCCTAAAACTGAAAAGAATACAAGTAAAAGTAAGTAAAACAAAAAAGAATTTAGTATTCCTTTCTCTTCTTTGACTTTTTCAAAGAAAAAATCAGGATCAGTAAATATGTATTTTATCTTATCTAAAAAACGAAATTCCGGATTATTTTCAACCATAAACAATAATTTTGCTTAACACCCTAATAAATGTTTCGTTTAAAGAAACATTTAAATAGTAAATAAATTAGAAAGATAAGTATGAATAAAATAGGTAATTTTAAAGCAGAATACATATTTTACATATTGGGAATTATTTTCTTATTTAGCACCATAGCCTATTTTTCTTACGAATATATTTTCAATTTATCAGACGTCGCAAAAACAATAATATTAATATGCCTAATAATAATCTTCTTTGTAATAGGAGATCACATGGCGGAGAAGGATATATAAAATGGTATGGTACCCTTTATTAGGATATGGAATTTTTTGGATAGGATTAATAGCATCTATAGTCATATATGCTTCTATGAGAAAATGGTATCCTATGATGTATTTGATTTCAGTTTGTCTATACTTATTTACAGTAGCGTACGTAATTGATGTATTTGATTTTGCTAGGGAAGGCATACTTTTGACTTTAGCATTTTCAGCGATAGTTATGATTGGACTAGGAATGTATTTATCCAGCAAATTTAGAAAATGAATATAAAACTGGCTTTAGGAGTTTTCTTGCCTTTGATTTTAATATTATTCTTAGCAATAGCCAGCTCCTCTCAAGCAGGGTTTTCTGTTGAAACAGAGCTAGCTCCATCCATAAATAAATCTTCTTTGCTAACCGATAGCAACACTCCTAGAAATAACGTGCATGTAAAAACAATAAGCATAGATAACGATTTTTTTATGCCAAGAACGTATGAGCTACCTCAAATACTTTTATGTTTGGAAGATAGCCAAAACAGAGTTGAAAGAGAGCAGCTTACATTCAGTTATAGTGAGTCCTCAACAAGAAGAAACATCAGAGGAATAGTTGATCAAGAACTTTTACTATCTCCTTACAGAACTACTGCAAGAACACTAATACAAGTACCTTCCTATAGCCAAACGCACGTAGACATAGTAGCTCAATCCAATAGAATACGAACAATGGGCGGTCAAGCGAATTACTATTTATACGATAACTTAGCCATATACGAGATTAAAACAGATAGAAGAAGATTCATTTCTTGCTCAAGCTCATTTTCTGACCTTAACATAAAATCTGTAAAAATAATACCTTTAGTTGACTGAATTTACTTTCCTAACCTTTTTATATATAAGTTCATTACCTTTTTTTAGGTGATATTAATGACACATGAACTACCAGATTTACCATATGATTACAACGCGTTAGAGCCACATATTGATGAGAAAACTATGAAGATTCATCATACAAAGCATCATCAAGGCTATGTAAATAAATTGAACGCCGCGCTAGATAAACACAAAGGACATACTAGCCACGAAGATTTTAGCAGTATGACTGTTCAAAATCTTTTAAGAAATATTAACAAAGTTCCAGCCGACATCAGAGAAGCAGTTGTTAACAACGGAGGAGGACATGCTAATCATTCTTTATTTTGGGAAATTATGAGTCCTGAGGGAAGTAAACCAACAGGAGAAGTTGTTGAAGCTATAAAACAAGAGTTTGGAAGCTTTGAAAACTTTAAAGAAGAGTTTAGTGAAGCTGCAAAAACTCAGTTTGGAAGCGGATGGGCTTGGCTAGTTGTTAATAAAGAAGGAAAGCTCGAAGTTTTTAGCACACCAAATCAAGATAGTCCTTTAATGGAAGATCTCAGCCCTATTTTAGGATTGGATGTTTGGGAGCATAGCTACTACTTAAATTATCAGAATAAAAGACCTGATTATGTTGAAGCTTTCTTTAACATTATTAATTGGAAGCAAGTAGACCACTTATATAAAGAAGCTACCAAGTGAGCTTCTTTAATTTTTTTCAAAGGGTTTATTAACTCTTTACCTTTTCTTTTTATTTATGGCATTTGATAAAAGTTTAGATAAAGAAGTATTTGGAGAAACAGCAGAGTTTGAAACGACACAGATTAGAGTTAGTGTTTTTAGTTATAACGATGGAACACCTAAACTTCAACTTAGTAGACAAAACCTTAACACAGAAAGTGGAGATTGGATTTATTCAAAACTAGGTAGAATGACTAAAGAAGAAGTAGAAAAA
>SKIS01000020.1 GCA_007116295.1 Candidatus Woesearchaeota archaeon
AGAAAACCTTTCTTTAAACAAAAGTAGAATAGAAAAAGAACTAGAAGAAAAACAAAGAAAAGAAAAAAGAGTTTCTTTTATGCAAAAAAGAGAGGAGTGGTTAACTAATAACTTCATCAAAATAATGGATTTAATAGAAAAACATCTTTTAGTAAATATACACAGAGAATTTAATAGTTATTTTAAGGACTGGTTTTCACAATTATTAGAAGATGAAAGTATGTTAGGTCAACTGGATGAAAATTTTTCTCCTTTAATAACTCAAAATGGTTATGATACAGATGTAGCTAATCTTAGCGGAGGGGAAAAGACCGCTGTGGCTTTAGCATACAGACTTGGTTTAAACAAGGTTATAAGCGATTATTTGACTCATATTAAGACTAAAGGGTTGCTTATATTAGATGAGCCTACAGACGGGTTTAGTAGTGATCAGTTAAACAAAATGAAGGATGTATTGCTTCATTTAAATGCAGAGCAAATATTGATTGTGAGTCACGAGCCAAAGCTTGAAAGTATGATGGAGAACATTGTAAGAATACAAAAAAGCAATCATGAGAGCGTGATAGTTTGAAAGACCTATTTAATTACTTAAAAGATGAAAAGAAAGCCTTAGAGTATTTTAAAAAAGAAAACGAAGTTGCAGAAAATTATTTTTCTCAAAGACAAGATTTGGTTGAAAACTTATATCAAGATGTTCAAAGCAGAATAACTGATTATGAGAGTATAAGAACTAAAAAAGGAAGTTATGAGTATTACTACAGAACTTTTAAGGAAAAGCAATATGCTATTGTTTATAGACAAAGAGAAGGTGAAAAAGAGCAAGTTTTGTTAGATCAAAATTATTTAGCTCAAGGCTCTTCTAGCTTAGTAGTGGCTTTTGTTAAGGTTAGCGATGATCATAAATTTTTAGCTTATGGATTTAATAGAGATGGAACTGATACTTTCAATTTAATTATAAAAGAGATAGATAGTGACAAAATAGTTTTGGAAAAAAAAGAAGTAGGCAGCAGCTTTCAGTGGTTTAGTGATCAAGAATTTTTATTTACCACACAGGACTCTACTTTAAGACCTGATAAAGTTTTCAAGAGCGATTTATCTGGAAAGGAAGAGATTTTATTTTCTGAAGATAATAAACAAGCGTTCGTGTATCTGACAAGGAGCAAAGATAAAAGAAAAATATTCGTTAATAGCGCGACAAAAGAGACAAACGAGATAAGAGTTTATGATGGCAAAATGTCTTTGTTTTTGCAAAGACAAGAAAAACACGAGTATTACATGGATAGTTGGTTTGAAGACTATTTTGTTTTAAGTAATAAAGAAAACGAAGAGTTCAACTTATTTTTGGTTCAAAAAGGAGTGTGGAAAAAAGTTGTTAGTCCAAGTAAAGGTAAACTTACAGATTTTGAAGTCTTTAAGAATTTTATAGTGATATCCGAATTTTATGAATATGAAAAAGTACGAGTTATAAGTTTGGGTGATTGGAAAGAAAAAATAGTCCAATTTGAAGAAAGACCTTATTGTTTAGAAGATGCAGACCATCATGATTTTGAAAGCAAAGAAATAGTTGTTAGTTATAGCACCTTAATCCATCCAACTAAGTATTATCTTTATGATATGGTTAATGGAACTAAAAAGCTTCTTAAAGAAGATAAAAGGCAAGGATACAATCCTGATGAATATGTTCAAAAAAGAATTTATGTAAATGAAGTACCTGTAAGTATTTGTTATAAAAAAGAATATCCAAAAAGCGAAAATTATTTTTTGACGGCGTATGGAAGTTACGGCTCTATTTATCATACAAACTTTGTCAGTAGCAGAATGTCTCTTCTTAAAAATGGTTTTAAGTTTGTAATAGCACATGTTAGAGGCGGAGGAGAGCTAGGAGAAAAATGGTATAAAGACGGAAAGTTTTTGAATAAAAAAAATACTTTTAAAGATTTCATAGCCGTATCAGAATATCTAAAAAAACAAGGAGCTCAAAATCTTATTATTAGTGGAAGAAGCGCAGGAGGACTATTAATAGGAGTCGTGTTAAATGAGCGCAGTGATTTATTTAAAGCAGCCATAGCAGGTGTTCCTTTTGTTGACATGGTAAATACTATGTTAGATCCTAATATACCTTTAACTACTTCTGAATATGAGGAATGGGGCGATCCTAATAAAAAAGAATATCTTGATTATATGAAGAGTTACAGTCCTTATGATAATGTAACTAAGCAAGATTATCCCCCTATATACATTTTTACTGCAATGAATGATACAAGGGTTAAATATTGGGAGCCTGCAAAGTGGCATGCTAAGCTAAAACAATTTTCAACAGGTAAAAGCCTGTTTATTTTAGAGTGTAATTTTGAGGCAGGACATTATGGAAACACTTCTAAAGATGAAAGTATAAAAGAAACGTGTAAAGAGTATGCTTTTGCAATCAGTCAAGTTCGTAAATCTTAGAATATTTTTTTTCTAAATAATGGATTAAAGGATTTACGTCAACTTCTTTTTCTTCTTCATTGCTTAGTATTCTTTTAATAAGTTCAGCAGGAAGCATGCTAGCGGCGTGCTTATGAACGTTGTGTTTTAGCCAAGTTCTAATAAAGCTAAAGCTTCCTTCCTCTATTTCTTCATGAAGAATTTGGTTTTGCTTAGTTATTTGATTAAATATTATTTGACTATAAATCCTTCCTAGAGCGTAGCAAGGAAAATATCCGAAGTGACCTAAAGCCCAGTGACTGTCTTGAAGTATTCCTTGAGAATCCTTTGAGGGTTTTATTCCTAAGTATTCTTCGTATTTTTTATTCCAATAATAAGGAAGCTCAGTTACGAACATCTTTCCGTTTATTAAATCTCTTTCTAATTCGTACCTTATTATTATGTGTAAAATATAAGTTATTTCATCAGCATGAACTCTTATAAGAGACGGCTTTACAGAGTTATAATTATTATATAGTTCTTTTGGATCAAAAGATTTATCAGCATGTTTTTTTATGAGCTCAGATAATAAGTTAAAA
>SKIS01000046.1 GCA_007116295.1 Candidatus Woesearchaeota archaeon
ACTTTGATACTTGTAAGAGATTTGCAAGGACATATAAATTTTGACAAAGAATTTTTGTTCATAGAAAAGTATGACGGCTCAAAGCTGGTTTTAAAAGAAGGAAAAGGCTTAGGATTTTGGAGTCTTAAAGAAGCAGAAGGCTTAGACATGGTTCAAAACAAAAAAGTTTTACTCCCAGTAATCTTTGATTATATAAAACATTTAGAAAAATATTAATATTACATATGTAATAAAATTATTACAATGTATTCTAACAAATATAAAGTGTTAAGCACCTTTTTTGACGATCTAAACCCAGAAGGAGGATTAAGACTTAGAGAAATAAGCAAAAAAATAAAATTAGCCCCTGCCTCGGTAAAAAACTATTTGAAGCAACTAGAAAAAGAAAAATTAATAGTGTCAAAAAAGCACAGATACCTAACGTACAACACATACTATCCTAACATAAATAAAGAATTTAAATTTATAAAAACAAAGCACACCCTAACAAAAATAAAGGAAATAGGTCTAGAAGGCTATATCTACAAGACATGCCTTCCCGAAACAATAATACTTTTTGGCTCCGCATCAATAGGAGAAGACTCTGCCGATAGCGATATAGATTTATTTGTCTTGAGTCCTAAAAAAGATTTAAAATTAAAAACTTTTGAAAAAAGAATTAACCGAAAAATAAACATATATTTTCAAAAATCTTTCGACAAATTAAGCACAGAATTAAAGAACAACATAGTGAATGGAATAATATTAAGAGGATACTTAAATGCATTCACTAAAAAGAATAACTCCCAATAAACAAAGAGCCAAATCACTATACTCTATGGCTAAACAAACAGAAGAAATGCTTTTACAGACACATAAAAAATACGCATCTATTAAAAAAAAAAAAAAAGGAAAAAAAAAATTAGTTTACGATTGGAGAAATTATGTCCATCGTTTCACTTGTTGCTTTTTGCATGACATCGTTTATTACTCCTCCAAAGAGTCTGGCTACGAGTCCTGAGTTCATCATACCGATATAAGTATTTCCATCGCTTTTTTCATATATAGATACTCTGCAAGGCATCATAGGAGTAACTATTCTTTCAGCGTCTCTGCTTAAGATTTCATAAGAGTATGCTCCACTGCAAAGATCAAATATTTTAACAGGTAATACTTCGTATCCCAAGTTTGCTTTGACTGCTTGCATGTCATGAGTATTTAATATACCCCAGCCAGATTCATTTACTCTTTGCTCGAATAAAGAAACTGTTTCGTTGAACTCATACTTACTTTCAAACTCATTCATCATTAATGAAGGAGCAAGTAAAAATAAAACTAATGATAGTAATACTATTCCTATAACTACTCCTCCTGATAGATAAGCTATTTTTCCTAATAAATTATTTTTTTTGACCATAAACAAAGATAAAACTATATTCCCTTATATATATTTTCAAGTATAGAATATATTTGATTCGCGAACGCGGTACCGAGCAAAAATAAGAAAAAATTCTGTATAACCCAGACAAAGCTCACTTCATAATCTCTTTGTATTGTTTAGCGTGGTTTTTCCAATCGAACTTTTCTTTGTGCTTAGAAACATCTGTTGGTTTTTCTTTTAATGTTTCTTTTATTTTCTTCCCTAGCAAAGTAGGCTTTCTTGGTTTTATTAGTTTAAACCCTGGCTTATTCCAATCACTTCCAAGTATTTCCTTGGTTCCACCCACATCTGTTGCAACTACTTTACATCCACTAAAAACTGCATCCAACACGCTAGTTGGAAGCCCTTCCGTATAACTAGGGTTGACTGCTAAAGAAGCACCTTTAAGATAACTCAAAACCTTTTCATGCTCCAATTTACCAGTGAAAGTTATTTTACAATTGCTTTCTTTAGAAAGCTCTTTTAGCTTTTGAACATATCCTCCTTCTCCTATTATCAAAAGGTTATATTTTTCGTTCTTTGTAGCTTGAATTAAATCATGAACTCCTTTTGCTTCCGAGAGTCTTCCAACAAATACTATTGTGTTACGAGGTAATTTTTTTGGCTCGACATCTTTATTATGATAAAAACCTCTTCTAATAACAAAGACTTTTCCTTTAGTCCAAAAGTTTTTGAGTAAGTGTTTCTTAGCACCACTACTAACACCTACTAAAACATCTGAAAAGCGAGTGTGAAGACTTCCAAAGGTTTTCATGTATAGCCTACTAAAAAGCCAAATAAAAGGATTTCTTGATTGAGGAAAATCACTCCCGTGCTCAACATGTATTAATTTTGATCCTTTTAGTTTACTCCAAAAGAATCCCAAAGTGCTATTAGGAAAAAAACTTGTTCTTGTCATAACCCAATCAGGTTTACCTAAGCTTTTGAGCAGTTTCCAGAATTTATATGAAAAAAAATTAGGTACAAAGTATTGAGGAATTATTTCAAAAGCAGGATATCTTATTACTTTTACTTTTTTGTGTCTTGTTTCTTTTTCTTTGCTTCCTTTTATTTTTGGTGTGAAGATTGTTATATCTGCGTATTTAGAAAAGTGCTTTGAGAATTCGTCTACGTGTGTCTCCAATCCCCCTATGTGGGGAACAAAGTTCCCAGGAAAAATAATTAATTTCATCTAAACCAGCCAGTTTTAACACCATACGCCTCAGCGATTTCTGCTTCTCTTTCATAAATCTTCACTAAAATCTTTGTAAACGCGCTGACATACCTTAAGTTTTTGTAAAGAGTAAGCGCAACATCTGATTTTACAAGAGATTTATTTAAACCATAATTTTCTATTAATATTTCGCCTAATTCTTCTTTATGATCAATCGTGAACCTGTGCTGATTAGAAAATTTACTAGTTTGACTGTCAAAATATTCATAGTTTAAAGCAAGACTTTTAAGAGAATCTAAAGAACTTTGTTTAGCTCTTTTTTTATTTTGCTTTAAAATAAAGCTTAAAGCTTTCTTATAGCTCTTTAAAGCTTTATCATATTTCTTTAGCGAATTACCAGTGATGCTTTTAGAAAATAA
>SKIS01000022.1 GCA_007116295.1 Candidatus Woesearchaeota archaeon
TTGTATAGGAAAAGAAAATCCTATGAGTTTAGTAGTTTTATTAGATGATAAAAAAGCTTCAAAGAAGCTTCATGAAAAAATCTTAAAACATTTTCCTACAAAGCCTAAGGATATAATAACTCATTTCGGGTTAAAAAAACCGGTTGGTTGGAGCTATAGCCAAACCAGCACTTATGGTCACTTTGGAAAACCAAATTTTCCTTGGGAGAAAACGGATAAAAAATCTTTGTTTAAAAAATGATGTTTAAATTAAAAAGCGACTTTGGTGTTACTGAGCCGCAAGAAAAAGCTGTGAAGGAGCTGGTAAGTGGCTTAAAAACTAAAGGTAATCAAACCCTTTTAGGAATTACTGGTAGCGGTAAAACTTTTGTTGTTGCAAACGTTATTCAAAGATATAATATGCCTACTTTAATTCTTGCTCATAATAAGACTTTAGCGGGTCAACTTTTTTCTGAGTTAAAAGAGTTTTTTCCAGAAAACAAAGTTGAGTATTTTATTTCTTATTATGATTATTATCAACCTGAAAGCTATCTTCCCACTACTGATACTTACATAGAAAAAGATGCTAGTATAAATGAGCAAATAGAGATTTATAGAAAAAAAGCTATTAATTCTATTTTAACTCGTAAGGATACAATAATTGTTAGTAGTGTTAGTTGCATTTATGGTTTGCCTAATCCTCAAAGCTATAAAGCTATTAGTTTGGAGATTGCTAAAGGCGAGAAGCATTCAAGGAAGAGTATAATAAAAAAGTTTGTGGAGATGCAATATGAAAGAAATGATGATTCTTTAGCTCCTGGAAAGTTTAGAGTTAGAGGAGAGGTTATTGATATAATTCCTAGCTATGAAGAAACTATTACTCGAATAGAGCTTTTTGGTGATGAAGTTGATAAGATAAGTATTTTGCATAATGTCACTGGTGAAAAATTGGAAGAAGTCAGTGAAAAAATAATTTTTCCTACAAAAGAGTATGTTGTTGAAGAAAAAGTTTTGGAGAAGGCTATTAGTGCAATAAAGCAAGAGCTTGAAGAGACGTTACCTATGCTTGAAGAGCTGGAGGCTCAAAGGTTGGAAAAAAGAGTTACTTACGATATTGAAATGATGGAGGAAGTTGGTTATTGTAGCGGGATAGAGAACTACTCTAGGCATTTTGAGGGAAGGGATGCGGGTACTAGGCCGTATTGTTTACTTGACTATTTCCCCCAAGACTTCTTATTTGTTATTGATGAAAGCCATCAAACTCTTCCTCAGGTAAGAGCTATGTATAATGGGGATAAATCAAGAAAAGATAATTTAGTTCAATTTGGTTTTAGACTTCCTTGCGCATATGATAATAGGCCTTTAAAATTTCATGAATTTGAAAGCTTCTTGAATAAAACAGTTTTTGTCAGTGCTACTCCTGCAGATTACGAAATTCAAAACAGTCATAAAGTCGTTGAGCTTATTTATAGACCTACAGGTCTTTTAGATCCTTTAGTTGATGTTTTCCCTATAAAAAATCAGGTTAGAAAGCTCATTGAAGAAATAAAGAAAACTATTTTTGCAGATGGAAGAGTTTTAGTGACAACGCTAACTAAGAGGATGGCTGAGGACTTGACTGAGTTCTTGGCTCAAGAAGATGTAAAGGTTAGGTATATGCATAGTGAGATAAGCACTTTGGATAGAGCTGAACTTATAAGAAGTCTTAGAGCAAAAGAATATGATGTATTAGTGGGCATTAATTTATTAAGGGAAGGTCTTGATTTGCCAGAAGTTAAATTAGTTGCTATTTTGGATGCTGATAAAGAAGGATTTTTGAGAGATGAAAGAAGTCTTATTCAGACTATGGGTAGAGGTGCGAGAAATAGTGAGGGAAGAGTCATTTTATTTGCAGATAAAATAACTAAGAGTATTAAAAACGCTATGGAGATAACTCAAAATAGGCGGCAAAAGCAAATAGAGTACAATAAAGAAAAAGGCATTGTTCCTAAGACCATTGTTAAAAGCGTTCCTCAAAAAACTAGGGAAATAATTGACACTAAACATCTTAGTAAAAAGGATTTGAAGAAAAAAATTAAGGAGTTAGAAGTAGAGATGAGGCTTGCCGCTGATAAAATGGATTTTGAAAGAGCCATTACTTTAAGAGATGCTGTTGAGAAACTTAAAGAAAAAGTTTAGGTTTTTCGGATTTCTTTCAAATAATTTAATAAATAATTTTTTGTCTATTCATTATATAATAAAGAATAGCTTTAAATATAATATAATATAATTATATATTGGTGATTTGAATGAAAATATTTGAAACTAAACCAAAAGCTTGGGGGAACTCTTTAGGAGTCACCATACCAAAAGAAATACTCGCTCAAGAAAACTTGACAAAAGAAGACAAAATAAAAGTAGCAATACTAACTAGCAAAGATGTTAGTCAAGTATTTGGAACTCTAAAAAGAAAAAAGTCTATAGAAGAGGTCATGAAAGAAATTGATCCAAAATAAAGTTTTTTTTGCAGATACATATGCATTAATAGAAATACTAAATGGCACTCCTTCCTATAAAAAATATGCTCGATGCACACTAATAACCTCCAAATTAAACCTAGCGGAACTACATTACTACTTACTCAAAAATTATGATGAAAAAACAGCAAATAAATATTTAGATTTCTTTCAAAAGCTTCTTGTTCCTGTCTCCCTTTGGGCAATAAAACTAGGTATGAAGATCAAACTCAAATATAAAAAACAAAATCTTAGCTACGTAGATGCAATAAGCTACGCATCATCCTTAGAGTACGAAGTTTTATTTTTAACAGGAGATAAGCAATTTAAAGAAAAACAAAACGTTGAATTTGTCAAATAAGCTTTATATATAATCGAGACTTACCTTTCTTTTATGCAAAGAGAGCTCAGTTCATTAGACTTGCACTTTTTATGTAAAGAATTAGAAGTAGTTTGGGGCTCAAAAGTTGAAAAAATTTATCAGCTCAAAGAAGATTTCATTTTTAGACTCTATAAGCAAGGAAAAAAGTATCATTTGAGGCTTAACCCGCAAAGAATACATTTAACATACAAACCATATAGTGGTCCTAGAACTCCTCCTGGCTATTGCACTTTTCTAAGAAAATACGTCCAAAGCTCAACCTTGGTCAAGATTGAACAAAAAGGATTTGACAGAGTATTAGTCTTAACTTTCAGTACTAAAACAGGAGAGTTACAATTAGTCTTAGAACTTTTTGGACAGGGCAACTTAATTCTTTGTAAAGAAGGACAAATCATGCACCCTTTTTTCAGACAAAAATTCAAAGATAGAAGTATCCAAAGCAAACAAGAATATGTTTTACCTAAATTAAAACCAGATATTAGGAAATGGTCTTTAGAAGATTTCCAAAACGGTCTTGGCGATGAAGACATAGGAAGATTCTTAGCAGTAAACTTGGGCTTTGGAGGGTTTTATAGTGATGAAATAGTGAGCTCTCTTAAAGTCAAGAAATCTACTAGCGTAAAAGAAGTAGGTGCTAAAAAACTCAAAGAAACCTTAACACAACTATTCGATTTAACTATTAACTGTGTCGGTGATGAAAATAACGTTTATCCTTTTAAGCCTGTGACTATTCAAACCACTAAAGAATTTCCTTCATTTAGTCATGGCCTAGATGTTTTTTTCAATTTCGAAGTACAAGATCAAACTCAAAAAAAGTCTGAAAAAAAACAAAACAAATTAGATGTAATGATTGCTGCTCAGCAAAAACGTGTTAAGGGCCTGGAAAAAGACATACAAGAATTTCAAAAAGTAGGAGATAAGATATACGAACATTATGCTGATTTTCAAAAAGTTTTCTCTGCTTACAAAGAACTTTCTTTAAAAGAATTTGAAGAAGAAATAAAAAAATATCCTGGCTTTATTTCTTTAGATAAAAAAGAAAAAAAATTGTTGTTAGAAGTCAAATAATATCTTCTAATACAACGTCATCGTCTTCTTCATCTAAAAACTCATCGTAGTCGTCTTCTTCTTGCTCAGGTAGCTCTGGCTCGTCTTCCAAATCTATATCGTTAGGATCTACGTCGATATCTATTTGGGGACTGCATGCTACTATTAGCAATGAAAAAACGGCTAAGATTATTAGTAGTTTTTTATTCATTTAGCATCACCTTCTTATTGTGTCTTGAGTTGTTGGTTCTCTTTGAGGTTCTCTGTCAGTTGTTTGTCGAGTCTCTCTATCTGTTGTAGTCATCGTTGTGTCAGGTATTTCTAAGATGTGCACAGTTACCTGAGCACTTCCTATATCTCTTCCATCCACTTGAGCTTGTAACTCACATCTGTAAATTCCTGCAGGGATTCTTTGATTTGCAGAAGTCACGCCTACTATGTTAGCATTGAAACTCGCAACACTTCCTTCTCTCGTGTTTTGATTGGCTGCTCTGAGAACAGGACTTGCAGTTCTTCCATCTTCTGCTAAGCAAGCACTTGCAAAGCTTAAACTCACAGCTCCATCTCCAACAGTGTTCAAAACATTAGCAGTTACTGGAACGTAGCTTCCAACCATCATTCTAACCTGGTTACTTGATAGCGAAACAGGATTTTCCCTATCAACACTTATAGGAGATATTTGAGGTCTTTCAACAGGCCTTATACTATCTCTAGTGTCAGGAGTAATTCTATCTCTTTGACCATCTCTTATAGCTTGAGTTCTTTCTCTAGCTTCTTGAGCTATTCTTTCTCTTTCTGCAAGAACTCTTTCCCTTTCTCTTTGTGCTTGTTCAATAGCTCTTTGTCTTTCTTGCATAGCTTCTCTTCTTTCCCCATCCAACTCAGCTCTTATTCTTTGAGCGTCTTCTGCTGCTTCAGTTCTTTCTCTAAGCAACTCTCTTGCTCTTTGAGCACTCTCAACATCTTCATCTACTCGGGCATCAACCCCGACTCTTTCAAGAGTTCTTATAACTCTTTCTCTGTTGTATTCTCTGATGTTTTGAACTATTTGCTGTCTTCTCTCCATTATTTGAGCTCTATCTTCCTCGAAAGCCTGTGGGCTTCTCAGCTCAGCAATATCTTGAGGGTCTAAAATAGCTTGGGCGCCTTGTCTAAACTCTCGTATGACTTCGTTTGCTAAAGTTCTGATTTGGATGAATGTATCCACTCTTTCACCTTGCTCCATAAGACCTAAATTTAACTCAGCTATTCGCTCCCTTAAAATGCCTAACTCTTCAGCTAGTCCCTCTAGCTCGCCTATCTCTGCTTCAGGATAGTTCTCACTTAAGTAATTGAGCACTCTTTGAGCTCTAAGTTCACTTTGCATTATTGCAACATCTAGTTGCATGAATCTTATCTCCGCTCCTCTTTCGTTGTCTAAAACTCTTGTTTCTCGCTCTATGTCAGCATTAGCTAAAGCTGGAAGAGAGAGTAATACTAAAAAAATGATAAATATTCTTTTCATTTGCACTCACCACCTCTTGAACCTTTTTAACAATATATAAATATAACGCTTTAAACCCTTTTATCTATGCATTACGAAGCCCTAGGAGAAAATTTTGATGTAAACGAAGTAGTTTTAAAACCTGCTCTAAGAGTCAATACTTTAAAGATTAAAGAAGAAGAATTAGTTTTAAGACTTAGAAAAAAAGGAGTTTTTTTAGAAAAAATCCCTTTTCTTAAACATGGCTACTTTTATGATGCTCCGTTCAGTTTAGGAAGCACTCCTGAGTACTTATTTGGCTATTATTATTTGCAAGATCCTGCTTCGCAGTTCGTTGCAGAGGTCTTAAACCCTCAAAAAGAAGTTTTAGATATGTGTGCTAGTCCTGGCAGTAAAACTACTTATTTAGCGCAACTAATGAATAACCAGGGAACTATTGTAGCTGTTGATAATAACAGTTTGAGGCTTAAAAGTCTTCAAAATAACTTAGAAAGATGTAGTGTGAGGAACACTATTACTATAAATAAAGACGCTAATTACGTTTCAGATATAGGAAAATTTGAGCAAGTACTTTTAGATGCTCCTTGTAGTGGAAACTTTTGCATTAACCCTAAATATTTTTCTCAAAGGACTCCTGAAGACATACAAAAAAAAGCAGAGGCTCAAAAAAAATTGTTAAAAGAAGCTTTTAAGGCGTCAACTAAAGAAATTGTTTATAGTACATGTAGCTTAGAAATCCAAGAAAACGAATTAGTCGTTGAGTGGTTTTTAGAAAATTTTGATGTTGAGCTTGTCGCTATAAAAGGCCCAGGGGATAGTGGCGTTGTAGAATATAAAGGCAGGAAGCTTCATAAAGACATAAAAAAAACTATGAGGTTTTGGCCTCACAAGCTCGGAACGCAAGGGTTTTTTGTTGCTAAATTTCTAAAAAAATGAAAGATGTTCAAGAGTTTATTGGTAGTAACTTTTTTTTTATAATAATTAGTTTAGTGCTGTTTTGGCTTTTAGGACCTTTATTAGTAGGTCTTTTGATTTTAACGTGTCTTATTACTCTTGGAAGATTATTTGTTTTTAAGAAGAGGAAGGCGCAGCCGAAAATAGTTCGATTTGGTTTTTTAGATGAGCTTCTAACTGAGCTTCAAACAAGGAGTTTTATTAGTGGTCATGTTGCTCGAATCGTTTTAATCTTTACAGTGCTTTCTTTACACTACCACTTATCTTTCTTGTTAGGGATTCTTTTTGGCTTGGCTTTAGGAGGTTTTAGAGTCAAGAAAGGTTTTCATGATTGGACAGATGTGTTTGGAGGAATAATAATAGGTATTTATAGTGGCATAAGTGGATATTTCTTTTGGTTTTTTATGTTTTTAATTTAGTTTTTTTCGTGTTTGTGCTTGTTTTTTTTGGTTTTTTCTTAGAAAAATATAAATATACTGTGGTATACTTAAGTATAAGGTGATAATATGTCTGCCACAACAATAAAACTACATCAAGACACAAAGAAAAAACTAGATACATTTAGAGAATATAAAAATGAAAGCTATGACGAAGTAATAAAAAAATTAGTCTATATTGCAAAAAGCGCCAAAGCAGATCCTGAATTAAGCAAAGATACTATTATAGCTATAGAAAAAGCTAGACAAAGAATAAAAAAAGGAAATTTTGTAACAGAAGAAGAAGCTAAAAAAAGATTAGGTTTCTAATATGTACGAATTAATATTTGATGAAGAAGCTATAAAATATTTAGAAAAACTTCCTCAACAAACTTCTAAAAGGATCTTTAAAAAGTTAAACAATGCCAAAAAGGAGCCTCACAGGTACTTTGAAAGATTAACTAACAGAAAAGAATACAAGCTCAGAGTAGGGGAATACAGACTTATCGCAGACATAACTAAATCCAAGTTAATCATTTACATAATAACAATCGGACATAGAAAAAATATTTACAAAAAGTTATGATTTTTCGTGTTTGTGCTTGTTTTTTTTGGTTTTTTCTTAGTAATCGTTTTTAAGAATTGTTTTTATTTATTTTATTGGTGATAAAAAATGAGTTTAACAGAAAAACAAGAAAAGCAATTAAAAAATATGCCTGCGATAAGTAATAAAATTTTGAAAAGCAAAGATGGTCAGTTCATCATTCACAAAACTGAGATTGTGAGCATAAAACCTATTGCTTACTACGAAGCAGTTTTAGCCTCTGAAGAAGAGGCATCTTAATTTTTTTTGAATAGAAAAGTGGGACAGCTTCTTAGTGTTCCCATGCATAAGCACAGTACGTCTAAGACGTGGGCGTTCTTGACTTCTGTGTTCGAAATGGGAACAGGTAGAGCAACGCCGCTATGGCCGTCCTAGTATATGGGAATAATTCTTTATTTATAAATTTTTAGTCTCAGCTAAAAAGAGTTTCTATAAATTTTAAGGGTCTGTAAAAAGTTAGCCTGCTCATTCTTTGTTTTAGTTTAGAGCCTTGTCTTAAGATAGATTGATTATGTAAATGTACTTCTTTTAATATGAATAGTTTTTGTAAGGTGCCATCAAGGGTTTTATTGATGTCTTTAACATTAACACCTAGTTTTTTAAGCTCTTTTTTGGCTTCTTTTTGTTTACTTTTTGCTTTATGTTCTATTTCTTCAAAATAATGTATCAGGCTTTGAATTTCTGCTTGAGTGTTTTCTAGTTCGTCAAAGTCCACAACATAGTATCCCAAATTTCTTTTTAAATTCCTCAAATTATTTTTGTAGTGTTTAAGGAAACCTTTACTTTTATTTTTTTGCTCTATTAACCTATTTTTTTCTTGAATATAATTTATTAGGCTTTGAAGAAGATAGATTGCTTTATCTGTTTGGCTGATTATGACTTCTTCTATTTTCAATATGTTGCTTATCTCTAAGTCTCTTTTAAGCTCTAAACTTAAGAAATTATGTTTTTGAACAAACTTATTTTTTGCATCTTTTAAAATCTTTATATCTTTAGGAAGGGTCGGTTGTAATTCTTCATAACCTCCTATGTCATCTTCTAAAAAGCTTCTATCTATATTTAGTTCAGATATTTTTTGTTCAAACAGCCTTTTCGCGCCATAAGTATAATCCATATAATATAGTTACATCAACTCCTTTATAATTATTTTTACGAAATATTAATATATTCATTTTTCTAAATATGATTTGTTATGACAAGATATCGTCCTTTCAAAAGCACAATTTCGAGATCTTACAAGAAAAAAAGCTGGGATGCGAAGTCAGTTCTTAAAATAGCTATTCCTTCCGTATTTTTATTTGTTCTTTATGAAAGCTGTCAGCTTAATAACGAAATCCAAGAGCTTCCATCTCACAGACTAGAGTATTTTAATAAGAATTTGTATAAACCATTTAATTTGTCTTTTGAAAAAAAAGAAATGGCTATTGATAGCTTAGAGAGTTTGTTAAAAGATTTTTAGCCAAAATTTATAAAAAAAATTGTTCTTCTAAGTATTTATGAAATTATTAGTTGCGATTCCTGCGTATAACGAAGACCAAGTCATAGGAGGAGTTATAGACGACATAAAAAAAGAAGGCTACAAGCACATACTAGTAGTTGATGATGCTAGTAGCGACGATACAGCGATTATTAGTGCTAAGAGAGGAGCTCAAGTTTTAAAACACAGACAAAACAAAGGAGCGGGAGGGGCTACTAGAACTGCGTTGAGGTATGCTTTCAATAACGATTTTGATTTTGTCGTATTAATGGATGCGGATGGCCAACACGATCCAAAAGACATAGCTGGCTTAACTAAGTACAAAGATTTTGACGTGGTGCTTGGCTATAGAAAGCTTCGTAAAATGCCTTTCACAAAAAAAATTGCTAACATAACTGGAAACATCATAACTTGGATTTTTTTCGGTCTTTACGTGAAAGATTCTCAGAGCGGGTTTAAAATGCTAAACAAAAAAGCTATGAGTAAAATAAAGATTACTTTTGAAAGGTACGAGTTTTGCTCTGAGATAATCGGTGAAATAAAAAGAAATCATTTAAGATACAAGCAAGTCCCTATAAAAACCATTTATACGGAGTACAGCGAAGGAAAAAGGTATCAAAATATCTTTAATGGCTTTAAAATGGTTTATAGGATTATTCAAAACAAGTTAAAGAAATAAGAAGAAAAGCCAGAAATTAATTATGTAGCTCCCTATGCAAATAACACAATAATTTTCTTGAACTATAAGTGTTATGAACGCCAGATAAATAGTGAAAAATACTGCTCCTAAAACAGCAACTAGGCTAATAACGTAAAGATCCAAGTAAGTTGTTAGCATAAGGGTTAAATAAAAAAATATTCCTAGAAGAGAATTGTGAAATCCTAAAACCTTGGCGTATTCACTTTTGAAAGCTTTTGAGCAACTAATACTTTTTGCCAAATCACAAAAAGGCTTATATTTCTTGTTTTTTAGTTTGAAGCTTACAAATAAGCTATACAAAGAGAGTAAGAGGCCTATGACGCTCAAAATATATATTTGCATAACCTTATTTAATAAGAAGGAGTTTATCAATTTTTTTGAAAAAAGTTATAAAACAAAGCCCTTTACTCCTTGTCAATGGAGAAATTAGCATTAGTTACAGGGGCTAGTAGAGGACTTGGGAGAGAAATAGCTAAGATTTTAGCTCAGCAAGGACATCACGTTATAGGCGCAGCGAGGTCTGTTGGCCCTTTACAAGAACTCGCTAAAGAAACAAAAGGAAGCTACTTTTCCTTTGACGGATACGATCTTAACTCTGTAAGAGAGCTAGCTAATCACACTTTTGAAAAATCAAAGGAATATTTAGATTTAAAAATAATTATTGCAGCAGATAATCACGAAGATGCTACTGTTGGAGAAGGCGCTGATAAAAGATATACTACTCTTGAAGATTTTGATGATGATTTTATAAGAAAATCAAAACTTTTAGCGGTTGAAGGACCTCTTGAGATTTACAAGTTTTTCAAAGAAAGAACTCTTAACTTCAATTTTTTTTACATAAGCTCTCAAGCTGCAAAAGAAGAATTTTGGGATAAAGGAAATGGTATTTATGGCCCTAATAAGAAAGCTGTCGAAGAGGCGCTTTCTAACTACCTTAACGCAACTAGTATAAGATTTCCTTTTATAGATACAGATATGGCTGACAAGCTCTTACACCAACTTGCTTACGTAGAACCTTTTGTTCACGTCGGAGGAAAACCAGGGGATACTTACGAAGATTTGTTAAAAAAGCCTCTTAAAAAGAAAAAAGACTTATTTTTACCTTTAAACCATGTCGCTAAAGACACGGCGGCGTTCACGCTTGGAAATAAAGAAAACTTTGGAGTTGTTTCACCAGGAGTTTGGGAATACACCAAAACCGTTGAAGACTTCAAAAACTAAAGGCTTATAAATAAAAAAAACTATGTTGTTTTTTATGGAAAAAGAAGATTTCATTTTTAAGGACTATCAGACACTTATTTCTAATGCGCAAAGTAGAAATGAACTCTTGCCTATAAGCGAGGTTTTAGTTAACTCAGCAAAATTATCACAGCTTAAAAGAATTTTAGCAAGCGATATACAAGTTCATAATTCGCTAAATGATTAT
Organism: Candidatus Woesearchaeota archaeon; assembly: GCA_007116295.1. Taxonomy (GTDB): domain Archaea; phylum Nanobdellota; class Nanobdellia; order Woesearchaeales; family 21-14-0-10-32-9; genus SKIS01. Next base: position 10,964 of record SKIS01000022.1, read on the forward strand.
TTAGCAGATACAAAAAAAGAATTGATGTCTGTTAGAAACACTATAGCTAATTCTAATCCTATAAACATACATCGTATAAGGGTTTTGTCCACAATAGATTATTTTAATAAGTTAGTTAAAACATTTCAAAAAAGAAAAGACTTTTTAAATGCAGAAAACAAAGCTTTATTTTCTAAA
>SKIS01000053.1 GCA_007116295.1 Candidatus Woesearchaeota archaeon
ACTCCTGCACCTATGCCAACTATTACGTTAGTCATAAGATTAGTAAAATAAACCTCTATTAAACTAGCAGGTGCCAAATTAATATTATCAATAAGACTTAAAAAAACAAAAGGCAATATGATAGTTAGAGGGGTGTTAATAATGCTTTCAACTTTTACAAATTCTATAACTCTATTAGTTTTCTCTCTTAAAATTGAAAATAAAGTAGCTGGATCTGTTGCAGCCATTATAACTGCGAAGATAATGGAATAAATAATACTCACAGCATCCAAACTTCCAAAAAACAGAAAGCTTACAGGAATAGTTATTATTAGTATATTAAAAAATATAAACCATAAAATGAGCTTAATTGCTTTAAAGCTCAAGTCATCAACAGTCTTTATTTTAAACTTACTCGAGCCATCAAACACTATTGTAACAAGAGCAATTATGGCTAATATGACTAAAGCAAAATGACTTATTTGAATATCTAAATTACTTGCTTGACTTCCTAAAATGAGTCCTCCTAAGATTAAGAATAATACGTGGCTAATCCTTAATTTTCTACTAATAAGAGTTATTGCAAGGCCTACAAGTAACACAAAAACCAGCAAACTCAAAAAATAGTTCGGATCCATCTCTATAACTTTGTGATTAATAGTTATAAATCTTTTCATAAAATATATAATGCTGGGGGCTATACTTAATTTTATGAACTTAGAAAACGTTAAAAAAAGCTTAAGGCCTTCAAAAAGCGAAGAAGTTAAAGTGAAACATTTTTGTCAAAAACTTCAAGATGCTTTATCACAAAATGGTTTTAAAACCAAAGTGATGCTTGGGGGGAGCTTGGCTAAAGGAACTAACCTAAAAGGTCAGTTCGATGCAGATATATTCGTTCAGTTCTTTCAAAACGGGGAGCTGTCAGATAACTTAGAAAAGTCTCTTAAAAGTCTTGGTTATGAATATCAAAGAATAAAGGGTAGTAGAGATTACTTCCAAATAAAAAATGAGTTCACATACGAAATAGTGCCTGTTTTAAAAGTTGAAAACTATAAACAAGCACAAACAGTAGTAGATATGTCTCCTCTTCACGTAAAATATTTCAAAGAAAACATAAAAGGAAAACAAGACGATGTAAGGCTTGCTAAAGCATTCTGTAGAGCTCAAGGCATATATGGTGCTGAAAGTCATATAAAAGGGTTCTCTGGTCATGTACTCAATCTTCTAATAATAAAATATGGTTCGTTTGAACAGCTATTAAAAAAGGCATCTTCTTGGAAGCCAAAAGTAGTAATAGACTTGGAAAAACACCATGAAGATCCTTTAATGGCTTTAGACAAGTCAAAAAGGGAAGGGCCTTTAATAATTGTGGATCCTGTACAAAAAAACAGGAATGCTGCTGCGGCTTTAAGCTTTGAAAGTTTTGAAAAATTCAAATCTTCAGCTAAAAAATTTCTAAAGAGTCCTTCAGAAGACTTCTTCAAAGAAAAAATTCCTTCGTTAAAGTCTCCTTACTTAGAAATAATTCCTTTAGAAGGAAAAAGCGACGTTGTGGGTTCAAAAATATTAAAAGTTTTAGAGCATTTACAAAGAAAATTACAAAAACACGAATTTGAAGCTCAATTTACTCCTTATTTCAATTCAAAAGTCTTAGTTGACATCAAAATAGAAAAGGAAATACTAAAAGGAGATATGATACTTAAAGGACCGCCAAAAGAATTTTCTAAACATGCTCGGGAATTCAAAAAGTTACACAAAAACGCTTTTGAAAAACAAGGAATTCTTTACGCTAAGAAAAAAAGGGTGTTTGAAGACTTTAGAAAGTTACTTAAACAAGAACTTAATTCTAATTATGTCTCAAAGAGAGTTAAAAAAATAACCTTAAAATGAACGTAGAAAGTTTAATGCAAAAATATCTTGTACCTGAAGAAAGAGCTAAAGCTTACATAGACTCAGTAGAGTTTGCAAGTAAAACTGTAAGAGAGGAAGATCCTGAAGATAGTCTTAGATTGCTTGACGCTGCTCAAATAATTCATTCAAATTCATTAGATTATAATGTAAAAGAACATCTGCAAAGCCAAAACCCTGAGCTTTGGATAAGTGTGATTCCTGCAATAAGCACGGTTTATAACTCTACGGGTTCTAAGAAAATATTGGGTTTTGATTACGAAGAATTCTTTGAACACTACAAAGAAAATCATGACATAGTACAAAACTTTTTAGGTACAATTTCAGGAACTAAAAATAAAAAACTTATACAAATTAATGGTGAAACGTACTCTTATAACGATTTTAAAAATTCTGAAATATTAAACCATATAGGTTTAGAGTCTTATGATGCTTCTAAAGAAAAAGTCAAATCACTAAATGAAGAATTTGATATGAGATCTAAAAGAGCGAAAAATAGACTAACTGAAAAAAGAGCTAGCTTCGCTAAAAGACAAAACTTACTAAGCCCACTACTATTTTTTGAAGCCCAAAATAGTGGAAGAATAGAAGATCCTCAATATCAAATAAGGTTGGCTGCTAATGAAGTAGAAAAATTTGGTAAAGGTTACCTCGTAACAAAACAGATATTTAACGAGTATCTGATGAATCCGTGGAGTTTACTTAGACCAAACGGTGCTGTTTGCGATGTTAATGGTTTAGAGGGCATTCCAAAAAGAGAGTACTTGGCTAATATAGCCCATTTTTTAGATATTCATAAAGAAGCACTAATAGATGAGTTTGGAAGATGAAACTAAATACAGCAGAAAAATATGAATACGAAAACGAAGAATACCTAAAATATATTCATAATTACATACTTCAAAACATAAAAACTTCTAAAAGAGACTTAGTGCTAGATGCTGCGAGCAAAACAGGATTATTTGCAAAAAGACTCTTAAAAGCACATTCTTTCAAAGAACTCACTCTTAATGAACAAGACAAAGAGCTTATAAGTCTTAGCAAAGAAAGATTTGAGTTAATAGAAAAAATAAGACACACATCAACCCATCTTTCAAAACTAAACAGTATAAACAACTATTTTGACCTAATAATAATCATAGACTTTCCTCAAAAACATGATGAAACCATTTTTAAAGAACTCAAGAGAGTGCTAAAACCCAAAGGAAAAATCGTGATAACAAAGACTAATAAACAACAAAAGTCTTTTCTAAACAAACTCTTCAAACAAAAACAAAAAGTAGACTTTACCCAGCTAACAAAAGGGCTGCAAGACGCGCAATTAGAAATCCAAAAAGAAGAATTCTTAACACACAAAGACTTAGAAATATGCTTTGTAGAAGCAAAAAAGTAACTACCATAAAGTTTTTAAACCATTTCCCTAACTATTAGTTTTACTATGATGTTTTGTCCAAAATGTGGGTCGATATTGGCTCCTAAAAAAGAAAAAAATAAGACTATTTTGGCTTGTAGTTGTGGTTATACAAATAAAAAAGAATCTCTTAAAATAAAAGAAGAGCCTAAAAACAAAAAGCAAGATGTGGCTATAGCTGAAGAAAACGACAATCATCTTCCTTTAACAGATGAAGAGTGTCCTAAGTGTGGTCATGGAAAGGCTAGGTATTGGCTAGTTCAAACCAGGGCTGGTGATGAGCCAGAAACAAAGTTCTTAAAATGTGAAAAATGCAAACATCAATGGAGAGACTACTCTTAAAACTAAAAAAACAAAAAACTTTTTTAGTTAGAGTTAAACCTAATAAAGATTCTAGAAAAATAGTGTTTGAAAACAAAACAATATATGTTCATTTAACATCTTCTCCCTCTAAAAATCAAGCAAATATGGAGTTAGAAAAATATTTATCAGAGCTACTAAATAAAGAAGTATACATCAAAAGTGGTCTTACTTCAAAAAAGAAAATAATAAAAAAGAAAGAGTCTTAAAAATATGTATGGGGGTTAAAAAAGCTGTTATTAACATAGTTGGTTTAGTAGATGAAGACGTAGCCGGCGCTGCACAAACCCTAGAAAAATTCTTAAAAAGTAAAAATAAATCAACTACATTACTTCCTTTAAACCCAACCTATATATCGGAGGCTTTAAAAAAACCTTTTTTTTACCCTGAGTTTCACGAATTATCATATAACTCTCATTTCTTAAATAATCCTTTTATAGAGGACTATAACGACAAACTAGAAACTGATCTACAAAGAATAGAGGATGTTCAAAACATCGATATTCCTAACACTCAATCAGATTTTATAATACTCCAAAACGAATTTCATAGAGTAATCGCTGAAATGGGATGTGGTTTTTTAGATCAAAGCAGCGCAAAATTATTTGAAGCTCAAGTTCATGCAGCTATTGGAATACCTTTTTGTGCAACTTATTTATTACATCAGGACTTTGAAGAAGTGCAAAACAAGATTTTGGCATACACAGAAACTCCTTCTTTTAAAAATGAACCTCATTTAATATTTTTACAAAGAGCACACTCTTATTTTAATAAATTGGCTAAACAAGAGCATGTTAGAGCTATAAAATCTGACAAGTTAAAAGCGTCTCTAGTCAATGATTTTATAGGAAGTTATGCAAAACTTTTATAAAGGATTCTCGTTTCCAACCTCTTATGAAGAAACCTAAAAGAATAAACAGGCATTGTCCTCATTGTAACAAACACGTTGAGCACAGAGTCGCTGAATCTAAAAATAGAGGTAGAAGTAAGTCTACTCCTCTAGGAAAAATGGGTCCTTCTAGGGTAAGAAAAAGAGGTCTGAGAAGAGGAGCAGGAAACTTTGGAAGATTCTCTAAGCCAGCTATTAAGAGTTGGAAGCTTACTGGTAAAAAAATGAGTAAAAAGCCTGATTTAAGATATGAATGCACAGGTTGTAAAAAGATGCATGCTCAAAAATCAGGTAAAAGAACTAAGAAATTAGAACTGATATAATTCTGCTTTTTTTTAATAAAGCTTATAAAAGATATAGTTTTACTCCTAGTAGGAGGTATTTTAAAATGAAATCAGACTCAAAATTTATCAAAGTTAGGTGTAAAAACTGTAAAAATGAACAAGTAATCTTCGGGAAGGCAAGTTCAAAAATATCTTGTCTTGTCTGCGGAGAAATACTTGCATATTCTAAAGGAGGAAAAAGCACGGTTGCTGCTCAAGTATTAGAGGTACTTAACTAAATGTTATACAAAAAACAAGGATTTCCAGAGGAAGGGGAACTAGTATTTTGTAAAGTAACTAGTGTTCAGTACAACTCTGTTTTTGTAAACGTAGAAGAATATTCAAAATCAGGTCTTATTCATATAAGTGAAATAAGTCCTGGTAGAATCAGAAATATAAGGGACTTCGTAAAAGAAGGAAAGATGATTGTTTGCAAAGTTTTAAGAGTTGATGAAAAAAAGGGTCATATTGATCTTAGTTTACGAAGAGTTACTGAGATGCAGAAAAAGCAAAAGACTAGTGAAAGAAAACAAGAGCAAAAAGCAGAAAAAATACTAGAAATGCTTGCTTTATCCATAAAAAAAGATGCTAAAAAAGTTTATGAAGACATAGCTAAACATGTCTTCAAAAAATATGAGTTCTTACATCAGGCTTTTGAAGAAGTAGTAGAAAGTGATTTGGACTTAGCTAAACTAGGTATAGATAAAAATGTCGCTAAAGAATTAGAAGAAATAATAAGGGATAAAATAAAACCTAAATTTGTTAATATTAAAGGAGTATTAAGCATAACTACTTTTCAAGAAGACGGTGTTGAGCTAGTTAAAAAATCATTATTAGAAGGGCTTAAAGTAAACAAAAAAAACGAAATAAAATACTTGGGGGCTGGAAGACAATCTTTAGTTGTTGAGGCTAAAGACTATAAAGAAGCAGAAAAAATACTAAAAGATACTCTTGATATAATTAAAAAAGGTTTACCTCAAGGAAAAGTTGAGTTTAAAAGAAAAGAAAAAAAGGATTAAGATGAAGATAAAAAAATGTCTTGTCTGCCAAAATTATACTCTAAAAGATATGTGTGATGGGCAAAAAACGGTTAGGGCTACAGCTCCTAGATTCAAACCTGATGATAAATATGCTCATTACAGGAGATTAGCTAAAAATGTGGAAAGTAACGTTTCACAAAAAAAACAAGATTAAAGACGCTATATTAATAGAAGGACTTCCTGGTATTGGTAATGTGGGTAAAGTAGCTGTTGATTACTTAATATCTCAATATGAAGCTCAAAAAATAATAAGTTTTTTTTCACATAATTTACCTAATACAGTATTTGTAAATGAAAATAACTTAGTTGAATTGCCAAAAATAGAGATTTATCACAAAAAAATTGAGGGTCAAGACTTCTTGTTTTTAGCAGGGGATGTTCAGCCAACAAATGAAAAGTCCAGTTACCAATTTTGTGAAACTGTTTTAACGGTTTGTGAAAAATATGGTTTAAATCATGTAGTTACTCTTGGAGGGATAGGTTTAGGGGAAACAAAAGAAAAACCAAAGGTTTACTGCACGGGTAATGATCAGGAAATAGTTGAATTCTTCAAAAAAAATGGTGCAAACAACAACATATATGGATTAGTCGGGCCTATAATAGGTGTTTCGGGACTTCTTTTAGGGCTTTCAACTACTAGAAAGAAAAAAGCATCAACTTTGCTTGCTGAAACCTTTTCTCATCCTATGTATTTAGGATTAAAAGAAGCTAAAGAAATACTTATGGTACTAAAAAAAGCATATGATTTCAAGCTTGATTTTAAAGAACTAAATAAAGAAATAAAACTCTTAGAAAGAGAGCTTAGTGGTGAAAAAGTAGAATCTAAAACCTTGGAAAGACTGAAAAAGATTAAGGAGATAAACTACATAGGATGAAGTTAAACGGAAAAAAAATCTTAGAACATGAGTTCATGGATACATTCTTAAAAAAAGCTACAGGTATACTTTTTAAAAAAAAGATTTCTAAAGCATACGTTTTCAGATTCAAAAAGCCTAGAAAAATAGGTATTACGATGATGTTTGTTTTTCAAAAAATAGATTTGATATACGTAGATAAAGGAAAAGTAGTGGAGCTTGCATCTTTAGGACCTTTCCAGCATTACTTTCCTCAAAACAAAACAAAAATAGTGATAGAAGTACCTCAAAACACTATAAACAAACACAAAATAAAATTAGGGGATAAAATAACAATTTAGTGGCGTGTCTAAAAATAAATTTGTTTCTTTAAAAATAGTCAAATATATAAATAAAAACGTCATTTTAGATTATGGGTGAGAAATAGTGAGAATAAAAAAAGTTAAAGCTCGTCAAGTTTTAGATTCTAGAGGAAATCCTACTATAGAGGTAGAAGTATTAACAACTAGTAGTGTTGGAAGTGCTATGGTTCCTAGTGGTGCTAGTACAGGTATTCACGAGGCTCATGAATTAAGAGATGGAAAAAAAGAGTATAATGGAAAAGGAGTTCTTAATGCAATAAAAAAAGTTGAAGGATTAGATAAAGAACTTCATAACTTCATGGTAGATGGACAAAAAGAATTAGATGAAAAACTTATAGAAATAGATGGAACTGCAAATAAAAGCAACCTCGGGGCGAACTCTATATTGGGTGTGAGCATGGCTGCTTCTAGATGCGCAGCAACAGCTCACAAAATGCATTTATTTGAATATTTAGGTGCTTTATATGATAATGACTCGTTTGTCATGCCAATACCTTTTGCTAATATCTTAAATGGTGGGGAGCATGCAGGAAATAGTTTAAATTTTCAAGAATTCATGATAGTTCCTGTTAAAGCTAAAAATTTCAAGCAAGCAACACAGATGGTTGTAGAAACATATCATGTTCTTAAAGGACTTCTCAAGAAAAAGTATGGCTCTTCAAGTCTGGGTGTTGGTGATGAGGGGGGATTCGCTCCGGATTTAGCAAAGCCTGAAGAAGCACTTGACATAATTATGGAAAGTATAAAAAAGGCGGGTTACAAAGGAAAAATAAAAATAGCTTTAGATCCTGCTGCTTCAGAGTTCTTTGATGGAGAAAACTATGAACCTATTCAAGGAGTAAAAATGTCTCCTGATGAATTAGTAAAATATTATTTAACCCTAATCAAAAAGTATCCTATTATATCTATAGAAGATGCTTTTGATCAAGATGATTTTGATAGTTGGAAAAAGCTCACTAAAAAAACTAAGATACAAATAGTTGGGGATGACTTAACTGTTAGTAACGAAGTAAGGATTGGTTTGGCTGTAGAAAAAAAGCTTTGTAATGCTTTACTTTTAAAAATAAACCAAATAGGTTCAATCACTGAAGCTATGAGGGCGGCGCATAAAGCTCAGCTTAATGGTTGGAACGTTATGGTTAGCCATAGAAGTGGTGAAACAGAAGATAGTTACATAAGTGACTTGGCTGTTGCAATAGCTTGTGGTCAAATAAAACTTGGGGCTCCTAGTAGAGGGGAGAGAACTGCTAAATACAATCAACTAATTCGTATAGAAGAGTATTTAGGAAAAGTCAAGTACGGAAGGCTTTAGAGTTTTTTTATTCTTTTTTCATGTCTTCCTCCTTCAAAAGGGGTTGACACAAATTTTTTTATGATTTCTTTTAATTCTTGACTGTTATAATTCTTATTTTCGCCTAAAACTAATATATTTGCATCGTTGTGCGCTCTTGCAAGCTTTGCATCTTCAGGACTGTTTATTAGTGCTGCACGTATTCCTTTATGCTTATTTGCAGCAATGCTTATTCCTATCCCTGTTCCGCATGCAAGTAAGCCAAATTCTTCTTTTTTTAAGGATTTAACTACTTTTTTTGCAAAGTCAGGGTAGTCATCATCAGAAGTATTTTTAGGGCTCAAATCTTCAAATTCGATTTTTAAATCTTGTAAGATGTCTTTTGCTTTCTCTTTAACTCCTTTTCCTGCATGATCGCTTGCTAATTTAAACTTCATATATTAATAACGCTTTAAGCAGTTATAAATTTATTGAAAAACTCATAGAAATATTTATATAAACTTAAACATATGTGTACGTTTATGGCTACTAAAACTATAACTATAATGGAAGACGCATACGAAAAACTGGCCAGGGAAAAAAGAAAAGACGAGTCATTTAGTGATGTAATTCGAAGAATAACATCAAATAATAATGATTTAACAAAATTTTTTGGCATATTAAATGAAAATGAAGTTAAAATAATAAATGATACAATTTATGAAGGTAGAAAGAGAGGCAGAATTAGAAGTAAAAAAGGTGATGACTTATTTACTGCTTAGACTCAACTTTCCTCATAGATTATTTTAAGGGGGATAAAGGTGCTCTTGAATTTATAAAAAATAATAAGGATAAAAAAATGTTAGTCACGGATATAACTATTTTTGAGGTGGGTAAAGGATTTTTCAATTTAAATTCCAAGTCAAAATTAAATTCTTTTTTTGAATTCGTCTCTACTTTAGATATAGTTCTAGCTAGTAATAGTTTTTCTTTAGAAGCAGCTAGACTAAATAGGCAGTTAAAAAATAAAGGAGTTGTAATAGATGATAATGATCTACTTATCGCAGGTCTTTTGAAAGCCAACGGAATTTCTAATTTAGTAACAAGAAATAAAAAGCATTTTAGAAATGTGGACTTTATAAAAACTATTGATTATTAAGGTATTCTATTATTACTATTTCTCCTTTTGTAAATATCTCCATGCTTTTTCCTCTTCTTTAGCTAGCCAATGTTTCGCTAAGCTTTTTTCACTTGCTAAATAAGTGTTAAATCCTTTTATTGTTTATTTTTCTTCAAAAAGTTTGCTTGCCCCTAAGGCGCCTACGGGGTGTTTACTTTTTATTAACTTTATTTTAGGAAATTCTTTTTTTGAATGTTTTTTTAATGAATTTTTCATATGCTCTAAAAACAACGATTTTCCATTTAGGATGCCTCCTGTCATATGTATTTCTTCAATGTCGTATTGGTTTACTAATGATGAGAGGATTTCTCCAAGGTTCTGGCCGTATTCCTTAAATATTTCTTTTGCTTTATCATCTCCAGATATTCCTTTGCTAAACAATTCTAGTGGCGTCTTAGCAACTATATTGTTTTCTTTAGCTCTTGTTAGTAAAAAATTTGTAGAAGCATAAGCTTCGTTTGTTTTATCTCTAAACTTAGTTCTTGCAAAAGATGAAGAAAAAAATTCGTCCCCTACTTTTTTATCGTTATGAAATATTGCCGTTCCTGTTCCTGTGCCTAATGTTACAATTAATACTTTTTTATCTTTAACCTCGCCTCTTATAGCATAATAAGGAAGACTAGCATCATTTACAACTCTTGTTTTAACTCCATATTCCTTTTCTATACTTGTCACTAAGTCAAGGCCATTTACCGCGGGGTAACTGCTACAAAGTATAACTCCTTTCTCTGTTACTCTTCCCTTGGAGCCCACTCCTATTCCTTTTACATTCTCAATTTTATACTTCGAAACAATATCTTTTATTAAAGAAAAAATGTATTCTAAAAGATCTTCTTTTCTACTAAAATCACTTGACTTACAAGATCCGGATAACAAAACCTTATCTTCTTCTCTCACTAAATGCTTAATATTGGTTCCTCCAATATCAATGCCAACATACAAATTCATAGATTTATTATTGGTTTTAGTTATTTAAATGTTTTTTTGAGCTTTTTCAATTATTTTTTTCAATCAAACTCTCTCCGCTCATCTCAGAAGGCTTTTCAATGCCTAAAATTTCGAGTGCTGTCGGAGCTATATCTTTCAACCCTCCATATTTTAATTTAACTTTATCTTTTTGATACTCTTCTTTATTACTAACAAGAATGCAGTCAACATCATTAAGCGTGTGACTCGTCTGGTGTTCTCCAGCCATTTCTTCACAATTACCGTGATCTGCAAATATTAAAAAATCATAACCTTTCTCG
>SKIS01000032.1 GCA_007116295.1 Candidatus Woesearchaeota archaeon
ATTTTTATGTTTAAAACATTAAAGTCACTTGTTACGAAAGTAAAGTTCCAAACTTGCTTATCTAAGTTTTGAAGAATGACTATTTTCTTTTGAATAACAAATTTGTTTTTTTCTTTGACATGCTCTAAAGCTACTTTTGAAGCCTCCTCATAGCTTATTTTTACAGCATCTAAAGAGAGCATTTTTATATCTCCTGTCTGTGAAAGAACTTCGTCAGGTTCATGTACTTTTACAGGGTTTGATTCAAAAACAGTTATTTTTTTTGTTAAAGGATGAAAAAAACCAAACTCCCACGAACCTAGTTTATTATTTTCTTCAAATTTAGATACATGCGTCAAATAAGCATCTACAGAGTTTTTAAATTGGAAAAACTCTGGCGAATTGGTTACTTGAGAGTAAGCTTCTATTAAGTTCATATTTACCAGAATGCTATGACTATATATAAGTATTTTGAAAATCTTTATATAAATACAGTCTTTACTTATCTTTAATGGTTGAAGTCAATATAACTTATGAGACTCTTTTTGATCTTTTAAGAAGAGAAAAAAGCAGAAATGAACTGCAAGAGTTAGAATCTGATTTTTATGAGGATGTAAAGCATTATTTAAATGAGAAGAAGCAATCAATGACTAATAAAACGAGTTCTTTAGCAGATAAAGAAAAAATAAAGATACAGATAAAAAATGCTAAAAAAATAATTAAAGAACTCTATGAGTTAAGAGAGAAAAAAATATTATTTTTAGCAATAAATAAAGTGAAAACAGAGAGTTCTTTGATTAACACAGCTAATTTACTGGAGAAGGAAAAAAGATTATATGAGGAAACATGTGCTTTGCTTAGAAAATATAAAGACGAAACCTTATCCTTAATAGATGAAGAAATAGTAAAAATTAGTAGTGAGGAGCCAAAAGAATCTATTGAACCTCAAAAAGAGTCTTCAAAGAAAGAGTCTTCAGGCGATAAAAAAGTTACTATGCTTTCAAATCTTCCAAAATTCGTAGGACTTGATAAGAACATCTATGGCCCTTATAATAAAGGAGATTCTTATTCTATGCCTAAGGAAATAGCTGATTTGCTAATACAAAAAGGACGAGCAAAAGAAGCTTAATCTTCCTCTTCTTCTTCAATAAAAGAATTTAGTTGTTGGCTTTTTATTTTTGCTTTGTAGCTTATAGCTGCCATAGTATTAAACTAAGTTGCTTGTTTATAAATATTGCTTTGCTGTAAAACATGTTACGTAAACTATATGGAGAAAACTATTTCTTTAAGTATTCACATAACGTATCATAAAACAAATCATAAGCTACTTTTTTTAAAAAGTCATCACGAGGATTCAAAGTTCTATCTATTATTATTTTGCCTGCTTGGTAGAGCTCTTCATCCCTAATTTTAGGATTTTCATAAACATCAAGTCTTTGCTGTAAATATTTTTTGAACTTTTCATTCATTTTAGATCCTCCCAGCCTTTTACGTATTTAACTACTAAATTATCAGAGTTTTTTATTTGGATGTCTTCGAAGCTGAAGATGTTTAGTTTACTTCCGAGAGTTCTAAATTTATATAGAAAAGAATCTAAGTTTTGTATGAGTAAATCCGTTATTAAATAATAATCAGCAGGTCTGCTGTGAAAACTCTTTTTATCTTCAATAAAAGTCTCCATCTCTTGATATCTTAATATCTCCCTTTTTATAGCATCTGCATCTTTTGAATAATCTAAAAATATGTTTTCTTCACTAAAATTTAAAACAGCTACTTCTTTTCCAAAAGACAAATATTTGTTAGCTATGTATAAACCTAAAGCTACAGGAATGCTTTCTCTAACCCAAGGGTTAGGCATACTAGCACTAGAATCTATCATTATGAACGCATCATTCATTTCTTTTCTTGATAAATATTCTTTTTTCGCGATCGAAATTCCTGGAAGAAACCTGTTGTTGCTTTTGTAAATATCCACATCGTTAAAAGGTGTAGAGAGATCCCAGCTGTTAAATCCTATTATACATGAGTCTTTTTGTTTTTCTATAGGCAAAGTTATTTTTTTAGCTAGCTCTTCATATTCTTTTCTCGCACTTTCATCATCCATAAATTCTGGAACAGCATTTTTTTCTACCCAGTACCCTTTTGTATGGTCCTCGTCACCTTTTCTGATTTGACACATGAATTCTTGCTCATCTTCTAAGTAAGGTTCTATTTCTTTGGAAAATTTTTTTAAATTTTCTAAGTGAGTTTCAAAACTATTTGTGCTATAATCTAAGTCTTTTATTTTATCAAATAGCTCTTTGTGAAACTCCAGTCTCTTTGTTACGTCATTGCTTGTTTTGTAAGCCTGTAAAAACCAAAATGTGTGCATAAGCTGATCTTGAAAAAGATCGTGTTCAAATAAGTATAATACTTCGTTTCTTTTTTTGCTTAAAAGATCTATGTTAACAACTTGATCACAATAGAGGTTTGTGGCAACAATATTTTTATCACCTACTTCTTTTTTTGAAATTTGATGCATTCTTTTTACATTTACTAGGTCAAAAGGAAGATGTACATAATGATTTATTTCGTGCTCCAGCAACCCTTTTAGCGCTTTTTCTCTATGTTTAAAACTATCAATAAATTCAGGGTTATAAAAAATTGATTTATTAGCCATATCAATAAATCCTGTGTTAGAACTGTAACTAGGCATAGGAAATTTTATGTTTGGATAACCAAAATATTCCATTGCTTCACTCCATATAATACTTATACTCATTTCTATCCACCTAAATAATTTTTAAAGACAGGATGATCTAATTTTTCAGCCATATCAATAGCTTCTTTAAAGTGACCCGTAGCTAATTTTTTTAGTAAACTAGCTTGTTTTGAAAATGTCTTATCCGCTCTTTTTCTCATATCAACTGTTAGTAGTTTTAAGGCGTGAAGATCTAAAGTGTCCTCTCTTTTTGCATCTATTATAGATGCCAAAAAATCTCTTTTAGGACTTAGTTTGTGCCAAGAAATGAAAGGGAATACAGTCATAACATCATCTGTTTCTACTACGTCTTTTCCAGATAAGTAGGCGTAAGCTTTACTGAATTTTTCTAAAGCTCTAGAACTTCTTATTGTTAAAGCCCCTTTAGTTTTATTGCATGCATAAGAACTATAATGGCAACCTTCAGGACATAGTTGATTTGATCTTTTTTCTCCGAACTGATAACAACTACTGGTTTCGCTTATTAAATAGTCGCTAAATAGTTCTGCTTCTAAAGAAAACTTTACAGCCATTATTTCTTTAACCACATCTTCTTTTGAAAAGTTATTTTCTGCCCATAAGAAATTTTTTATTCCATCAGAAGACAACTCTTTATATCTGGAAAGAATATCATTTTTGTTTAACATTTTTAAGTTGTTCAAGCCTGGACTTTTCAGCTCTACACAAACATCAAATCTGTCAAGCAAAGGAGGTATTATAGAAAAGTTACCTGCATCATCTTGATTTGCAGTCGCATATATCGGACCTGATTGAGCAGTATACGTTTCGTTTAAATAATTCCAATTATTTGAATTTAGTCCGCTAAGCAAAATATTTTGTTTAAATTCAGGTATTCTATTAATTTCATCAATTATTTTGTAATTTGCAGCTACAAAGCTGCTCCATATAACTTTTTCATTTCCTTGGTTTAGTTCTCCTAAGTGAGGCCTCCCTATGATGTACTCCAAAGTTATTTCAGGACTTCCCTTTAAAGTAGCATTTTCTACTTCGATGTAGTTTGTTTTTGTAAATGCAGAAGCTAAAAATTGAGCAAGAGTAGTTTTTCCCGTTCCTGGCTCTCCTATTATTAATGCACTGCTATTTGTTAGAGCACTTAGAAAACTAAATAGTACAGCCGAGTTATGTCTCGGTAAATCTTGTTTATAGTTTAGAATTTCTTTTGATACGTAGTTGTATAGTTTTTTGACTTTTTCTTGAGACATAAAACTATTTTATTTAATTACTTTAATAACAATTATGAGTCATTTTACGGCTAATTTACGGTTTTTTTCAGAAAGTTTTCTTTACATTCTTGACTGCAAAAAGTTCTTCCTTGAAATAACACAGAATTTCCTATTGCGACTGTTTTTCCACAACTAGCACACACTACTGAAGTTAACATAGTTTTAATGTATTTGTTTTCTTTTATAATACTTATGAAAATATTTTTAAATTAAAAAAACAGGATTTGGTTTATGAGCGCGAAAAAAACTATAAAAAGACTTCTAGATTTGGCAGATATAAAGATAGATGGGACAAGACCTTGGGACATACAGGTTCACAATCCTAAACTGTATAAACGAGTTCTAAGCGGAGGCTCTTTAGCTTTAGGTGAAGCCTATATGGATGGCTGGTGGGATTGTAAAGCGTTAGATCAGTTTTTTTTCAAAATATTAAGATTGAAAATTGATAAAGAAGTAATCGGAATTAAAAGTTTTATAATACCTTATCTTAAAACAAAATTGTTTAATCTTCAAAAACTAAAGTCTCATCACATTGGAGAGTGGCATTACGATATAGGAAATGAATTGTACACAAAGATGCTGGATAAGAATATGCAATACAGTTGTGGTTATTGGAAGAAAGCAAAAAATTTAGATGAAGCACAAGAAGATAAAATAGATCTTATATGTAAAAAACTTCAATTAAAAAAAGGAGAGACTCTTTTAGACATTGGCTGTGGTTGGGGAGGCTTGATGAGACACGCAGCAAAAAAATATGGAGTAAAATGCGTAGGAGTTACGGTTTCTAAAGAGCAAGCAAAGTATGCAAAAGAAATATGTAAAGGTTTACCTGTAGATGTAAGAATTCAAGATTATAGAGAGCTAAATGAGAAATTCGATAAGATAGTGTCTGTTGGCATGGTAGAGCATGTGGGGTATAAAAACTATAAAGAGTATTTACAAGTCGCGAGCGGATGTTTGAAAGATGAAGGTTTGTTTTTATTACACACTATAGGAGCTAATAAAACTACAAAGGCTCCTACTGACCCTTGGATTGATAAGTATATTTTTCCAAATGGAAAAGTACCTTCTATCAGGCAACTAATGAAGCCTTCTGAAAAACTTTTTGTGCTAGAAGACATACATAGCTTTGGGGCTTACTACGATAATACTTTAATGGCTTGGAAAGAAAATTTTGAGAAAGCATGGCCTAAGATTAAAAAGAATTATGATGAACGTTTTTATCGTATGTGGAAGTATTATTTGTTGATGTGTGCAGGAAGTTTTAGAGCTAGAAAAAACCAGCTTTGGCAAATAGTATTTTCTAAAAAAGGAGTTTTGGGAGTTTATGATAGTATTCGATAATAAACTATTTAAATAAATACTGAGTTGCTTAATGTATGTATGATTTAGATAGCATAATTCAAATGGTTATGGCAGGTTTGCCTAAGATAATCGGCGCAATAGCAGTACTTGTAATTGGTTGGATTGCGGCAAATCTAATAGCTAGAATGTTCAATAGTTCTATGAAAAAAAGAAAAGTCGATCCTATAGCAAAGACTTTTTTAACAAGCTTAATAAGAAATCTATTAAAAATAGCTGTAGTGATTAGTGCTGTTTCTATCTTAGGAGTTGAAATGGCTAGCTTTGTAGCTATACTAGCAGCTCTTGGTTTTGCTGTCGGATTAGCCTTGCAAGGAAGTCTTTCAAATTTCGCAGGAGGAGTTCTAATCATATTGTTTAGATTATTCAAAAAAGGAGATTTTGTAGAAGCGCAAGGCCACATGGGTAGCGTGGAAAAAATAGAAATATTTCATACAACCTTAAAAACTCCTCAAAATCAAATTATAATAATTCCAAATGGTCCTTTAGCTAATTCTAGTATAAAGAACTTTAGTGTTATGCCAACTAGAAGAGCAGATTTTAGTTTTGGTATAGGCTATGAAGACGACTTCGAGAAAGCCAAAAAAATAATTTTAGATATTTTTAGTAAGGATAAAAGAGTTCTAAAAGATCCAGCTGCTACTGCAAGAGTAGGAGAATTAGCAGATAGCTCAGTTAATATAACTGCAAGAGCATGGGTTAAACAAGAAGATTTCTGGCCTGTAATGTTTGATACAACAGAGAAAGTCAAACAGGCCTTTGATAAGAAAGGAATAAGTATACCTTACCCTCAAAGAGATGTACACTTATACAAGAAGTAACTAAATTAGTTCAAAGTCTACTAGTACAGGTAAGTGATCTGAGAATCTAACATCAATTATTTCATAGTTAGTTATTCTTATTTGTGGACTTACCAAGATATTATCTAGCCTGTATTTAGGCTTCCAACTCGGCTCAGTAAATTTTATTTTTTTGTTGTTAAAGTGATATGCATCTACGAGTTCAGTTTCTTTCATTAAAAAGTCTAATTCTTCTGTTGAAAAAGTATTGAAGTCTCCCGCTAAGAAAACAGGGTTTTTGACGTTGTTTACTAACTCTGCAACTTCTTTCAATTGTTTTAACCTAGTTTTTTTTCTTAGAGCCAGATGGACTATTAAAAAAGTTATAGGGTCTGGAAGGTTTGCAGTGGCCTGTATTACAACTCTTTTGGTCCCCTTAGATAAGTAATGATATTTTATTTCGCCAAAAGAATATTTGGAAAGCAAAGCGTTACCTTGAAATTTAAAGATGGGCATTTTTCTAAATATTCTAAAAAAACCCACTAAAGGGTATTTTACTGAGTAAGCCAAATTTTTCAAATTGAGTTTATTCATAAATCTAGCGCTTTGATCTTGATGTCTGGATCTTAAACTCCCGCTATCTACCTCAACTAATGCTAAAATATCAGGAGATAGCGTTTTTAAGAAATCCACCATTTGACTATCTAACTCTTTTTTTGATCGTACAGCTCTAAACAAGTTTAGATATTGATATAAGCCCTTAGTTGTTCCTTCACAATATTCTATGTTATAGAGTATAAATCTTGGCATAAAATAAATAATAAAAGAAAGAGTTTAAAAAAATTGTTAAAAAAAAGCTTTATTGAACATAAAGCTTGATTTTATTCGGATCGTATTTCCAGTTTGCAGGTAGCTTTCCTGAACCCTTGTAATATTTTGCAAGTCTTCTTATCTTGCTTTCAGTCAGTATTAAGCCTCTTTTAGCTGTTTCATCTTTAGAGTTTTCTTCTAAATGATCCTTAATCATAACTGCCTTTTTTATTAATGAAAGTAAATCTTCAGGTATTTCACCTAGCATCTTTTTTTCTGCTAAGATTTGTGTGATTGTTTGACCAGCTAAAGCTTTTACATCTGGAAGTCCATGCTCGTCCCTTAGAGTTGCACCTATTTCACTTGCAGTTCTACCATCTTTAGCATATTTCACCACTAATAATTTTACTTCTTTTTCAGTTAATTTAACCCAGTCAGGTACTGTTCTGTTTATAGGTCTTCTACTTTTTGATTTTCCTTTTTTTCTACTGTGCATTCTTGCCATAATTATTCCCTCCGTGCTTGTGGGAAAAGAAGTCTTTTCCCGGTATGAGTAAGCTTTAAGACCGACTCATCCTTTTATCTTTGTAATCTTGGTGGTTTTAAATATTTTACTTTTATTTCAAACTCTATTTCTAGGTTTTTTGAGATTAGTTTGTTTTGTTTTTTTATGAAGCTGTAAGGTTCTAGTGAGTCATATAATGATTTTTGGACTAATTCTTTTAAATAATGTACTTTTTTTAAGTATTCTTTGTAGTCTATGTAAGAATCATTTAGCTTTATTATCATAGAAAATAGTTGGTTGAAGTAATAAAAATTGTTTTCTCTTTATTTTTCGTGGATTTTTCGATTTAAACTATAAATCTTTTAAATCATCACTTACTTCAACCATTTCTTCTAACTTAGCATCATATTCTTGTTTAGTTATAACTCCTTTTTCTATTAGTAACTCTAAGAGAATTTCTAAGTTATGTCTATTTCCGTAAATAACATCCTCTAAAGCTAATTTATCAAAGTCTTTTTTCAATTTCTAGCCTCCTTTAAAGCTTTTATGTACCATTCGAATTGGTCTAAAAACTTTCCTGTGTTTTCAATTACTTTTTGATTTTGAGTGCTTGCAGATTTGAAATTCTCCCCTATACTTGGAATGTTTAATGACATAGGAATACTTACAGTTCCTAGCGCTGCTAATGGTTCTCTTAAACTCACAGCTGCCCTGACACCTCCAAAAACACCTGTACTATAAGAGCAAATAGCACTAGGCTTAAAATCGTACTCTGAATAAAAGTTATCTAATATATTTTTTAGCGCTCCTGGATAAGAGTGGTTATATTCAGCTGTACAAATCAAAAAGCCTTCTGCTTGCTCAAATAAGTCTTTTAGCTGTTTTTCTTTCTGAGTTAGTTCTTTTTTATAAGTTATAGGAACATCCAGCTTTAAGTCGTATTCTAACGGATCGATTAAAGATACATCGTGTCCTCTTTGACCAAGCTGACTTTTTAAAAATTCTGCTACATTAATTCCTTCTCTTCCCTCTCTTTGAGAGCCATAAATTAAAATTATTTTTGCCATTTTAACCAAGGAAAAGACATTATTTATATAAAGATACTGGCTTGTTTTATTATGAACAGAAGAAAAATTGCTGCTTTAACATTAATAGCGGCTTTGCTGATAAACATGGTAGGCCTTGCAACAGGACACATACCACCTCTTTATTTTTGGGGAGTCATAATAGTCATATACATTATTTATAGAATATATTTTAAACAAAAAGAGTAGTCCCGCCCGGATTTGAACCGGGGTCCCGAGATCCAAAGTCTCGGATGATTGGCCGCTACACTACGGGACTGATAATGACATAGAATAATAAATCGTTTTTAAATTTATTTATTTAGTGGCCACAATACGTATTTGTGACAAACAAAAGCATTAAATACTTATTTACAGAGCCTGTAATAATGAAAGAAATATTAAACGAATACTTAGATTATCTGCTTCCTTCCCCCCACGTTTTCTACGATGCAAAAGAAAAAGACGAGGTAGAAATAAAAGAAATCTTCCCCACAGCAAAACCTTTAAAGGGACTTCCTGAAGAACAAATGAGCGGAGATAGTTTAATTATTTTAATAGGAGAAAATTTTAAAACTTTCAATGAAAAGTTCAAAGGAGCTAAACTGTTGACAGATAATGACTATTTCTTTGAAAAATGTGAGCTGTATCAGCACATAGGAAATATTAGTTATGAAAAAGAAACGCCTGTTTTTAGCCAAGTAAGGACAAGAGTTGAAGATAACGAGTTTTATGTTTTAAAAATAAACTAGAAGAATATTTAAACATAATTTAGTTTCTTTATAATATGAAGTTAAAAAGTATTTCTTTGAAAAATATCAGGTCTTACAAATCTTTAGATTTAAGTTTTAAAGAAGGTACTACTTTGCTGTCCGGAGATATAGGAAGCGGTAAGACAACTATTTTGCTATCTGTAGAGTTCGCTTTATTTGGACTTATAAGAGGAGATATTAACGGAAGTTCTTTGCTTAGACATGGTTGTGAGCAGGCGAGTGTTGAATTAAGTTTTAATATAGAACAAAAACGAGTCACAATAGGTAGAAAGCTAAAAAAAACAAGCAATAGCATAGCTCAAGACCACGGATTTATAGAAATAGATGGAGAAAAAGAAGATTTGACAGCTATAGAGCTTAAGAGTAGAATTATAAATCTTTTAGGCTACCCTGAAGATTTAGTTTCTAAATCAAAGAATCTTATATTCCGATACTCAGTTTATACTCCACAAGAAGATATGAAAACTATTTTGTTTGAAAATTCAGAAAGCAGATTAGAAAAGTTAAGAAAGATCTTTGGGATAGATAAATATAAGCTTGTTAAGGATAATGCTTCTAAAGTAGCGATTGAACTTAGAAGAGATATAAGATCACTTAAAGAACAGGTCACGAATATACAAGAAGTAAAAGATACCATAAAAAAAATAGCTGGAGATGAGAAGCTCTTAGCCCAAAAATTAAATGAGAAGAAAAAAGAAGAACAAGAGATGTTGAAGAATTTAGAAGCATCTAAAAAAGGCCTGGAGTCTCTAGAAAAACAAAGAGAAGAATACATAGCGGAATTAAGAAAAAGAGATAAACTTGTAGAAAGGAAAGATCAACTTACTAAAGGTCTGAAAGAGCTTGAAAGTAAAATAGAAAAAGATACTCAAGATTACAAAAAACAAAAACAAGAATATGAAGAACAAAAAGATTTGAAATTAGAAGAAAAGCTCCGTAAATATAAAGAAAAATTAGAAGAAATAAACCAAAAAAAATTAAGTATACAAAATAAAAGAGCAGTTTTTCAATCCCAAATAAAATCTACTTTGAAAACTCTGGATTCTCTTCCTAACACTAAGACCTGTCCTGTTTGTCAACAAGATGTAGATGAGTCTCATTTAAATAAAGTAAAGGAAGAAAAAAGTAAGGAACTTGAAACCTTAAAAACTAGCTTGGGCAAGTGCGATTCTTTTTTAGAAAAAGCGTCAGAAAAGGAATCTCTAATACAAAATCATGTAGCAGGAGTTGAAAGTAAAATAAAAGAATTATTAGTGGCCAAAGAAAGATTTTCTCAATTAGATAGAGTTCTTGTTCAAAGAAAAAAAGAGTTAGAAGAAAAACAAAAAGAAGAAAAACAAATAGTTATACAAAAAGAGTTAAAGATTTCTTTTGATAAAGATTTATACGAGCAAAAAAAGAAAGAAAAAGAAAGCCTAAATGAAAAAACGAACACTATTA
>SKIS01000011.1 GCA_007116295.1 Candidatus Woesearchaeota archaeon
AGAAAAACCAACTGACTTACCTCTTAGAATGCCAATTCAAGACGTATACAATATTACAGGTATAGGAGTTGTTCCTGTAGGTAAAATAGAATGTGGTGTTATGAAGTTAGGTCAAAAAGTTATCGCTATGCCTGGTAGAGAAGGATCTGGTGTTAAAGGTGAAGTAAAAACAATAGAAATGCATCACGAACAACACAAAGAAGCAGAACCTGGAGACAATGTGGGTGTAAGCATCAGAGGATTCGGTAAAAAAGATGTTGCAAGAGGAGACGTAGTAGGTCCTGAAGATAATCCGCCTGCAGTTGTAGAGGAATTTACAGGACAAATAGTGGTTTTAAACCACCCAAGCGTCATAACTATTGGTTACACACCTGTTTTCCACATCCACACAGCTCAAGTAGCTTGTCAAGTTGTGAAAATAGATAAAAAACTAAATCCAAAAACTGGTGAAGTAATGGAAGAAAATCCTGATTTCATCAAGAACGGAGATGCAGCAATAGTTACATTAAGACCTGTACAGCCACTGGTTATTGAAAAACAAAAGGAATTCCCACAGATGAGTAGATTTGCTATCAGGGATTCTGGTAAAACAGTAGCAGCAGGAATGTGTGTCGAACACAAGAAAAAGGCTTAAGGCCTTTTCTTACTTTTTTTTATAAATATATAAGAGATGAACCATGCAAAAAGCAAGAGTAAAAATAGCAAGTACTGATATAGGAAAAGTCAATGCTACTTGTGAGTACATTCAAGGCATTGCTGAAAAAACAGGTGTAGTTATTAGAGGACCTATTCCGCTTCCTACAAAGAAGTTAAAGGTGACTACTAGGAAAAGTCCTTGTGGTGATGGTACTGCTACTTGGGATAGGTATGAGATGAGAGTTCATAAAAGACTTATAGATCTTGGTATTGATGAAAGAGCCCTAAGACTTATTATGAGAGTTCCTATTCCTGAAGGTCTAAACATAGAAATAGAAATGATGGATAATTAAAAAACCAAATATTTTTATACTACTTCTAAGTTACTATTTTTATGAAATATTATAATTTAGATGTTTTTGATGACAGTCACTTTGGAGGTATAATAGCTAAAAGCTATTTTAATATGGCGACAGAAGATCGTGAGAGTGGCTTAAAAATTCTAAAAGACTCTGTCTTGGAAACTGGCTACTTAGCAAACGCTTTATTTGGAGTAAAAATAAATTCTTATGATAGGTTAAGTTTTAGTTTTAATAGAGGTCCTATTGGAAAAATATTTCAAGAAACTCCTATGTTAAATAGGCTTTCTGGAAAAGCTTGGCCTGTGAGCAGTAAAGTTTTAGCTCTTGAAATGGAGTTAGACAACTTAAATTATTTAGGAATATTTCATGATGTAATAAAGCAAGATGGAATAGTAAAAATAGAAAAGGGGCTTCCAAATAAAATGGAAGAATTTATATCTAAGCATTATTCTAATCAAAAAGATATACTATTATTTGAAGACATATGATACTAAAAGATCTTAACTTGGATTTAGATAGGGAAAATGGAAATCATTCTGTTTACTCTTTTTGGCTTCCATCAAGCATGAATGGTGAAAGTTTTAATCAAATTAGTCAAATAATAGAAGAAGCTTACTTTAAAAATTCTAAGTTTCATAAAACTGTTTCTAAAACAGAGTTAACTTATGTGCCTAAGAGCTGGTTTTATTTTCTAGGAAAGGCTTCGGGGGACGTCCAAATAGATTGTCTTTTAAGAAAAAATGGAGTTGGAAACTTTTTAGATGTTCAAGCATATGATAACAATGAAGATGCTTCTTTAATGCTATTTGAAAGAGTATTACGCTCTCAAAATAAAAACAATTTGGGCAAGAACATAAGTGAAGTCATAAAAGATGCTGATTATAGTTTACAACTGGGTTTAGGGACAAAAAAATATGAAGCTTTCAAACAAGAGTCTCTTTATAAAATTGGTTGGGTTAAAGACATTCTTGCTTTTAATGAGTAGTTTTTTAAACTCTAATCTCTACCTAAGTTTATCATGTTTAAAGAAGATAAGAAAATACCTTTCATAATATCTTTGAGCTTTTTACTCAGCTTCATTGCTATAAGACTTGCTGTTTTAATTGCAGGAAGTGCGGAAAGCGAATTTGCGGCTGCGGCAAAAGCGGGAAATATGCCTGATGCTTGGTTTCATATTGGAAGCAACATAATATTATTTGGTTATCACATACATCATTTTTATTTTGGTATACTCTTGATAGCTGTGGCGGGTTGGCTAGCAATTGTTGGCACTAAGCATTTTTCACAAAAACAAGTAGCTATAATGTATGGTGTTGGACTTGGTTTATTTTTAGATGAAATAGGGCTACTTTTAACTTGGGGGGATTATTATAGTTCTTTGAGCTACACTATTAGTTTATTTGTTTTAGCTATGTTTTTGAACATAGTATTTTTTAGTGATTTTTGGAAAAATTTTAAGGGTCAAATAGGAAAAAAATCTTTGACTTACAAAGCTCTAAAAAATAAAGCTTCTTTTTTAAGTAAAGTTGATTCTTTAATATTAAAGGTCTTAAAAAAAGAGTTTTTAAGTAAATTATTTTCGGCTTTTCTTTACTTAGGAATAGCGGTATTTATATTTTTATTTCCTCAATTTATTCATTATTATATAGCAGCTATACTTTTAATACTTGGAGCTAAATATTTGCTTACAAATCAACTGGGTGAAAAAGAAAATGAAATATGAGAAATCAACGACTGCTTTGCTGGGAATACTTTACATAATAGC
>SKIS01000019.1 GCA_007116295.1 Candidatus Woesearchaeota archaeon
ATAATTTAATTTATAACAGCAAAAACGGAAAAATTATTTCACAATTCATTCAAAATCTAAACAATATTGAAAAAATACTAAATTATCAAGATGCAAATCACTTTTTTAATCAACATAAAGCTAAAATATATGAATCTGTAACTTCAGAAATAACTATTCCAAAACAAGACTTTGAAAAGATTGATAATATAGCTGCTTTATTTAATAGACAACAAGATAGAAAAAAAGTTGATGTCAGACCAGCACTAAGATTTTTAGTAACTTCTTATTTAAAAAAAGGACCTGAAGAAACTTTCGAAGCGATAAAAAACCTAAATAAAAATAAAGAACTGAGACGAGAACTAATAAATGGAGGAATAAACATGGATATTTTTGAAGCAGGATTCAAAAAATCTTATGTTGTAAAAACATCTTCTGAAAGCATAGATCAAAAAAACAAAGAAATATTGCAGGGCTTTAATCATATATATTCAAATATTTTATCTTTACCAGAAGACTTTATACAAAGATTATTGCAACAAGATCTCTTAAAGCAAATAAAATACTTGGAAAACAAATCAGAATTTGAAAATACAAAGAATTCTAAAGCTATAAAAAATCAAATTAAACAAACAATCCAAAAAATAAAAAGTGCTAGCGGAAGCTTAAAAAGTAAAGAATTAGAAATAGATCTCTATGTATCAACAGACCCTATAGAAACACTTCATATGGGAGATTACTTTAATACTTGTTTTAATCTTAAAAATACAGGGAGGCATATTGATAATGCTTGGGCTAGCGTAGTAACAACTATGGATATAAACAAAAATGTTATTTATGCAAAATCTAAACAAGGAAGATACATATCAAGAAACTCCACCATAATAACTGATAAAGGATTGCTAGTGGGAGAATTTTTTCAAAACGAAGATTTTGATTTAAAAAATGCTTGGCTTGATTATCTCACAGAATTTGCAAGAAAAATAAATCAAGACTTATTTATAACAACAAATTTTGCCAAGAAATTTGGTATAGTAAAAGACATCTTTAAGCTCATAGAACAAAATGAAGGATATGCCAAACAAGAAGAATTAATTATAAGACCAGCCATATTTAATCAGATTTACCCAAGTGGACTACATAAAATAAAATTCACTAATGGAAATAACAGATTAAAAGGAGATTTTTATGTAATAAAAACTTCTCCTTCAACACATACCCTGTAAATATAAGGGGCGTGTTGGCCACACTTAACAACTTTCAAATTCTTAACTTTATAATCCTCAAATGTCTTTTTGAAAAACTCTTTTTTATCTTCAAATTCTTCTTCTTTGGCAAAAGTATAAAGATGAACTTTGCACTTGGACTTCATAACGTTTTTTACTAAAGCCAAAAAATCTTCTGCTCTGTCAGGCCCAGGCATTAATATTCTGTCGAATCTCTCCTTTGAGCTATTAAGATACCTTTTTGCATCCAGATTATGATACTCAATATTTGTTTTATTCAATTCATTGTTTTTCAATGCGTACTCATGACCTTTAGGATTAATTTCTACTCCAACAACTCTTTCAGCCAAAGATTTCTTTTCTATAACTAAGCAATATGGTCCGCAACCACTAAACAAAACCAAAACTTCCTCTTTTGGTTTTACCTGCTTACTAACTCTTTTTCTATCAGTTGCGAGCCTAGGACTAAAATAAACATTTTCAACATCAACAACCATACGAACACCATTTTCTCTATGTATGGTTTCACGCGTATCCTCTCCTGCCAAAAATCTCATATTTTGAGTTCTAAAAACGCCTTCATGTTTATCGTCCTTTCTAAGCACTGTTTTAATTTGTGAATTAGTTTTTAGCAAAGATTCTCCTATTACTTTTTCTTTATGTCTAAGCTCTTGATCGATTTCGAGTATCGCGATGCTCCCTATAAAATCATAAGAAGTCTTTAGCATATCAAGCTCTTTTTTTGTCAAAAAACCTTTAACTGCTTCTTTCAAACTACTAGCATTTTCTTTTTTTTCAAAAGATACATCTACTAATTCGAATCCTTCAACCTTTTTATTAACTGGAAAATACATATTCTTACTATCTTTAAAAGGTATATATTCAAAATTAAGCACTTCTTCAGCCAAAAGCTTTTTTTTAGTTCTCTCAGCATCTCTCAACAAAACTTTAACGCCTTTCATATAATGAGTTATAATCGTTACATATAAAAATTAAACGTTTTAATAGTAATGTTATGTTGAACTTAACACCTTTACTAAAACAGTTGTATGAACATCCCAAAAAAGTAAACGATGAAATAAACAAAATAATAAAACCTCTAGAAAGCAAAGTTTCTTGGTCTGAAAAAGATATTATGCTAATAGCTTATCCTGATAGTATAAAATCAAAAGTTCCTCTAAAAAAACTAAAATCTTTACTAGACCAAATAAAGCATGTATCTACTATCCACATATTACCTTTTCATCCTTATACTTCAGATAAAGGTTTTTCAGTTCAAAACTTCAAAAATATAAACAAAGACTTTGGTTCTTGGGATGACATAAAAAAACTATCTCAACATTATAAAATATGTGCGGATTTAGTATTAAATCATGTTTCTCAAGAGCATATGTGGTTTAAAAATTTTTTAAAAAATAAAAATCCTGGAAAAAACTATTTTATACAAACAGAAGACTATGACTTAACCAAAGTTTTCAGACCTAGAACCTCTCCTTTACAAAAATCAGTTAAAACAATAAATGGGACAAAAAATGTTTGGACTACGTTCAGTCAAGATCAAATAGATCTTAACTTCAAAAATCCCCAAGTCTTGTTAGAGATGATAAAGATTTTACAAAACTACTTGCAAAAAGGTATTAGTGTGATACGACTTGATGCTATAGCTTATGCTTGGAAAAAAAACAATACTAATTGTGCTAATTTAAAAGAAGTCCATGTGCTCGTAAAAATATTTAGAAAGATAATTGATTATGTAAAACCAGGATCTTTATTGTTAACAGAAACAAATTTTCCTCATGAAGAAAACATATCTTACCTAAAAAAAGATGAAGCTCACATAATATACCAGTTCCCTTGGCCTCCTTACTTACTATATTCTATGCTGCAAGAAGATGTTGAGTTTTTAGTAGATTGGCTAAATGAGGGCTATACAAAAAAAGGGTTATATCTAAACTTTACTTCTAGTCATGATGGGATGGGTGTATTGCCTTTAGTTAGAAAAAATAAAGGGTTAGATTATTCAAAATACATAATGAGTATGGGTGGGAAAAATCCTTATGAAATAAATAATACTTATTTCCAAGCTTTAACCCAAAACGATGGGCTGGATGAGGAAAGATTTCTTTTAACACAACTACTCACACTTAGTATAAAAGGAATACCTGCTATATACTTAAACTCTCTTTTTGCAGAGAAAGACAACGAACAAGGCTATTTAAAATCAAAACAAAAAAGAGATTTGAACAGAAAACAATTTTCTTCTAAAGAGATAAAACAAAAACTTTCATCAAACATAACACAAAAATATTTACAAGCAATAAAAATACGTGTAACTCAAAAAGCTTTCCATCCAAACGCGAGTCAAAGAACTACTCTTTTAAAAAACAATTTAATCCAAGTACAAAGAGAATTCGAATGAGAAAAAATAGAAATAATAGCAAATTTATCAAATAAAAAAATAAAAATAGATTGTTATAAACATGATTTACTGACTAGAAAGTATTATAAACAAGTCGAATTGACTCCTTACATGATACTATGGCTGAAAAAATGAGAAAAACAAAAATACTTGCTACAATAGGCCCTGCTTCTATAAATGAAAAAGTGCTAAACAAATTCAAAGATTATGAAGTTAACTGTCTAAGGATAAACACTGCTCATGGAAACTTTGAGCAATACACAAAAGCAATAAATTCGGCTAGAAAAATCCAGGAATTTTGCTTTTTATTAGACATAAAAGGTCCTGAAGTAAGAATAAGGACTAAGTATCCTATAGAGGTGACTGCAGGACAGGTAGTGCCAATAGGATTTAATAAAAAAGAAGATGCTTACTTTAGTTATGACTTTTATAATGAAGTAGCTGAGGGAGATAAAGTTTTCTTTGACAATGGGCAAATAGAAGCAAAAATAATGTTAAAAAAAGATCAAAAAATTCATCTTAAGTTCGTTGAAGATTCTGTTATAAGGATAAACAAAGGAGTGAACATACCTAACAAAGAGCTTAAAATTCCTTCTCTTAGTAAAAAAGACAAACAAGCAATAAAGTATGCGATAGATAATGATTTAGACTATATTGCTCTTAGCTTTGTAAGAAACAAAAAAGATGTACTTCAACTCAAAAAAATATTGAAAAATAGCGACATAGGAATAATTTCAAAAATAGAAAATTGGGAAGGAGTTAAAAACATAGATGAAATAATTCAAGAATCAGAAGGTATTATGATTGCAAGAGGAGATCTAGGAGTTGAAATCCCTGAAGAAAAAATTCCTATAATACAAAAACAAATAATAGATAAGTGCAATGAAAAAGGAAAAATAGCTATTGTGGCAACGCAAATGCTTGAAAGCATGGTGACAAATAAATTGCCGACCAGAGCAGAAGTTAGTGACGTTGCAAACGCTATACTTGATGGAACTGACTGTGTAATGCTTAGCGGAGAAACCGCTGCAGGTAAGCATCCTATTAACGCTGTTAGAGTTATGAACAAAGTAGCTCGAGAAGTAGAAAATAATGTAGAAAAAAACATAGATTTAGATGTTCATGGAAATATGAGTGAGGAGCTTAGTAAATCTGCTTTCCTTTTACTTCAAAAAAGCACAGCTAACAAACTAGTAACAATAACCAGAAGTGGTTATAGTGCGTCTTTAATTTCCAGATTTAGAATAGGAAAACCTATAATAGCTGTAACTGATAACAAAAAATCTGTTAGGAAAATGGCTCTTGTTTGGGGCGTGAAACCAATTCTTTTAGATAAAATACCTAAATCTTCTATGGTTACAAGGGTGGGTCTTCATTTATTGAAAAGAGGAGAAGTTAAAAAAGAAGACTTCGTTATATTCTTTGCAGGTGTAAAAACTATGCAAGAGCATGTTTCTAACTTAATAGAAATTCATTACATAAAAGACTTAGTTGAATGGAAGAAAAAAGTATTAAATGGAGAGCTAAAAAAACTCCCCTAAACCTTTTTGTTTATTTTGAGATTCTATTTTTTCAAACCTTTGTATGTATCTTTCTATCCTATTTTGACTAAAATCTCTTTGTTCTAAAAATTCTTTTATTTTGGAATAATTGGGCTTGTTAAAAACAATTTTGTATTCATCTGTCACTTTCATATTTTTTATGACATCGTATATTTTTTCCCAACTTATATCTGAATGCTCTTGCCATTTAACTTTTTCAAACGCTTCTTTGGGCTTATGCTCTCTTATTAGCTTAATGCCTTTTTTAGGTCCTATTCCTTTAACTCCTCCATAATTATAATCAGTTCCTATAAGTATTGCTAAATAAATAAGTTGATCTTGGGTTAGTTTTAGTCTTTGAAGGTTTTCGTTTAGTTCAATTAGTTCGGGATGTATTTCTGCATAGCCTTGTTTTCCAGGAAGCTTTCTTCTACTTCCTATTGAGAGGTTTTTAATTAGTCTTGGGGCTTGATTTAAAAGAGAATCTGCATCTTGGCTTACTACTGCGTAGGCTTCTCCTTTTTTCACTAGGTGTGCTGCTTGGGCTTCTCCTTCACTTGGTGCTTGTATCCAGGGTATGCCTAGGTAGTCTAGAAATTCTTTTGTTTCTTCAACCATATCGTTTGTCAAAAAAGTTGTTCTAGCAGCATATTTTTTCATATTTTCTATATCTTTTTCTTCTTTTGCTTGTTGATATAGGCTTCTTGCTTTGTCTTTTAGCTCTTTTCTTCTTTGGGTTTCTTCACTTTTAAGATCGGGACTTTTTCCATCAAATACAAAAACTAGTTTTATTCCTTCTTCTAAATAGTTCAATAGCCTGCTTAAAAGGCCTTGTACGTGACTTGTTATTCTTCCTTGGCTATCTATCAAGGGGCTTCCGTCTGGTCCTCTTATAGTTGTTAAAAACATGTATAAGGTGTTGAATCCGTCGACTGCTAAAGTTTTACCTTTTAGTTCACTTATGCTTATTTCTTTTGATTTCATCAAGTCAGTTATTTTGCTTCCCATTTTTGTTTTGTATTAGTTTTGGTTTGTTTTTTTTATATATTACGTAAAATAATTTAACAACTTTAAAGTGGTAAAAAACGAAATGTTTTTAAATATGTTTAGTTTAGCGATGTCTATGAACAAAACACTACAAGAAGATTCCACACAATTATTTCAAGATTTGAAATGGCTATACAATAGTGAAAATGCTCTTTATTCCATAAAATATGACGGCGAAGGTAACTCTATAGACAAAATAAACTTACACCTTCCAGAAACCCGAGAACAAGCCCATACAAATGCTTATCTTTGGGGAGAAACTATAAATTTGATTAACAGAGAAGGTAGAGGATTATTTGACACCATAGCTTTTCAACACCAAAAAAAAGACGCTGAAGTACCTTTGAATCGCTGGGGCCTTTTAGCTCAATCAGTAGGATACGACGTTGAAAGAAAATATGAAGAAGGAGAAATAGAAAACGTTCAAATACAAAATATTTCTTTAGTAAACGTTATAGACGGAGCAAAAGCTCAAATAGTCTTGCCTCTAGATAAAGAAGAATATTGGCGAGAAGTAAGTAAAATTGCTGGGGGTTCGCAAACCTTTAACACAAGCTATGTTTATGGTTTTTTAAACCCTCATAGAGTATTTGTTCCTTTAAACGACATTTACGAAATAACTCTAAAAAAATAAAAAGTTCTTTAAACTTTAACTTATTACATTAACATATGTTAACATACATAATACTAGCACTATTAGCCATCATAGCATTTTTTCTTGGAAAGCTAATAGGGAAACTTCAAAGTGAAAAAACCTTCAAACAAAGACTCTTAGAAGCAAGAAAAGACTCTCTAAACAGAAGTAGAGCAGTAATACAAGGACAAATAAGTGAACAAATAGCGCCTCTTCTCAAAGGATTTCCTTACGAAGCCTCGGATCTAAGATTCATAGGAAAACCAATAGACTTCATAGCATTCAAAGGCATGAATGAAAAAAACATAGAAGAAGTAATCTTTGTAGAAGTAAAAACAGGAGACTCAAAACTCTCATCCCAAGAAAAAAAGCTAAAAAAAGCAATAGAAGACAAAAAAGTTAGCTGGTACGAATACAGAATCTAAATGAAAAAAACTAGGTTTTTTCACTAATAATTGTTGAATTTACTAGGTCTTTTCATAAAAATTTATAAATGAATGTTGTTTAGAATATAAATATGATACAAAGACACATATTCAATATTTTAAGAAACGAATTAAAAAAAGATAAGATAACAGTAATTACTGGTCCCAGACAAGTTGGAAAATCAACAGCTATGAAACTAATATATGATGAAACAAAGAATGCTAATTTCATAACGTTTGATAATATCTCTGTAAAAAAACTATTTGAAGAAAATCCTGATTTATTTATACAACAACACATAAAACCATACAAATACGTCTTCATAGATGAATTTCAATATGCTAAAAAAGGTGGAAAAACGTTAAAGTATATTTATGATACAACCAATGCAAAAATATACATTTCTGGCTCTTCAAAACCTGAAATGGCAATACAATCTCTT
Organism: Candidatus Woesearchaeota archaeon; assembly: GCA_007116295.1. GTDB lineage: Archaea > Nanobdellota > Nanobdellia > Woesearchaeales > 21-14-0-10-32-9 > SKIS01. Next base: position 7,715 of record SKIS01000019.1, read on the forward strand.
CAATATCTAGTAGGAAGAGTGTCTCTAATATCAATGTATCCGCTTTCCTTCGAAGAGTTTATAAAATACAAATCACCTAAGAAACTAATACTTTTAGAAAAACCCAGAAAAATATTGGAGCTAGATCAATTAAAAGCAGAATTTGAAGAATATTTGATGTTTGGGGGCTATCCGGAAGTTGTCAAAGAAAAAAACTTTGAAGAAAAAAAGAAAATATTAAGAGACTTGGTTCAAGTATATTTATTAAAAGAAATAAAAGATGTTTTAGGATATAAAAACTCATTTGAATTTGAAAAACTAATGAAAATACTAGCAACAAATAATGGGAAACTAACAAAAACAAGTAACTTAACCAGCATAACAGATACTTCTTGGAACAAAGTTCAAGAATATATATCGGTATTAACGAAAACTAATATAATAATAAAAGTCCACCCTTTTTATACAAATAAGAAAAAAGAAATAACCAAAACGCCAAAAATATATTTCCAAGATATAGGTTTTATAAACACTTTATTAAACAATTTTTCAAGGTATGATGAAAGAGTGGATAAAGGAGAGATTCTTGAAACTTTCTTATTACATGAACTGCAAAAAAAAGATCTAACTCCAAAATTTTGGAACAGACAACTATCAGAAATAGATTTTGTCTTAGAAAAAGACAACAAAATAGTGGCTATAGAATGCAAATCTAACAAAACAAAAATACCAAGATCTCTAACGACATTTTCTAAAGAATACGAGGTATTCAAAGCGTTTATATTTAATCTTAAAAGTGATAGAACGGAAAAAGAATCGGGATTGCCAATAGTGTTTTCCCATTATATAAACTCTCAAAGCACAAATTTCTTCTAAATTTTTTCCTTTAAAATAAGTCCTTTAAATTCTTCAGAAAGACTTTCTTTAGTGCTCTTATTAACTTCTCCAGTAGTAATAAAAAGCACGGGCAACCTCTTTTTTAGACCGGCTAAATAAGCACTGCTTAAATCACCTTCATTAACCGATTTTTTATTTCTACACTTACAAAAATACTCTGCTTTACCAACGCTAGTAGGTATATTAACATGAAAATCATACTCTCTATTATTTCTAACTTGATCAAAACTTAAAACCTCTATTTCTTTAGAGATAAAATAACTTCTCACTCTGGTTTCAAATTCGCTCATATCACTTCTTTGAATTGGTTTAGGATCTAAGCGAGTCTGAGCATCTTGTTTCTCTACAACTTCTTTCTCTACCTCTTCTTGAACTTTTGGCTTAGAAACTTCTTCTTTAACAGGCTCAGGTTTCTTAACACCTAGTAAATTCTTAATGTGCTCAACAGCCTCTGAATCACTTAAAGAATAATGCTTCCAAAAAAGCTCTTTTCCACTCTTTAAATTTACATTAACCTTCTTAGCAAAATCAGGAATATTTCTCAAACTAACCCGAACCAAAGGCTCTTGCGTAGAATCTCTAAGAACATTCTTTTCTCTAAGTAAAAAATAAGTTCTTTTATCTTTTTCATTAAGATGCTCTGATAGTGCATCAAGCTTACTTTCTTGACCACTAACATAATAAAAAGGACTTCCTCCAATCTTAACACTTGTAATCTTAACATCCCCACTCTTCAATAACTGACTTAGATAAGCACCAACTATAACGCTATCTCCTCTACCAATAACTTTTTTTATTCTAATAGGAATAATAGGGCCGTGGCTTTTAACAACTTCAAAAACTTCGCTTTTAGTCAAATCATAATTCATGGTCTAGTCCACTTAACCTCCCAATAAGTAACATCGCTCTCATCATCAACAACGCCTATCATAAGTCTCTTCTTTGTGCTATGAGCGACTCTGTTTTTAGCAGCAAACTCATACCATGTAAGAGTAGACCCTTCATGAACGGGGTATACGACCCACCTAGCGTGATCTTCTCCGGGTTTAACACCTCTATCATAAACCCTAAAATCTGCTCCAAACTTCAAAGCAGTCTTAACAATATAGCCTCTTTCTCTAAGATCTTTAAAAACAGCGTATCTAATCCAAAAATTAGGCTCATCACGTTTAGCTTTTTTCATGATATCAATAAAATCCAAACTCTTTTTTCGACCATCCAAAATCTCTAATTTTCCTTTTTCCATCAAATAAACAGCTTCATGTAAGCTAAGCTGAACTTGACCATCTTCCAAAATAGATCCGAAACGTGACTGATTATAAAACTCTCGAGCTTCACTACTATTTTCTGTTAAAATTCTTTGTTTAGAAAAAACAGCTTTAACCTTGTTTTTAGAAGCTTTAGACTCGCTTTTAACTTTATTTTTATTTGCCATAAAGTAATAGTGTCTTATTGAAATATAAAAAACTATTGGAGAAAACTATATTAATAACGAAAAAAAACTAATTATTATGATA